>CAZHIK010000170.1:797-7324 GCA_964532635.1 uncultured Enterobacterales bacterium | reverse complement strand
ACAAAATCGAGGACTCGATGCGCGAGGACGTCTGCACCCGCGGCGTGGGTCAGCTCACCTACCGTCAGGGCCTGCACATCGGCCTGAATCCGCAGCTGGACGCCATGATCACGGCATCCAAGATGTCCACCTACATGAACGACAAGCAGCTGCACGAGCAGGCACTGCGCTCGACCCTCGACGGGGCGCTCCAGAGCGAGTTCCCCGAGAGCTTCGACACCACCGTGGACGAGCTCACCCGAGGTGCGGGCGGCTGCCTGTACGTGGTGGGTGACGACGATCGAACCCGGGTCACCAAGGTGGTCAACAAGCTGCGGCGTCACCTCGGCTCCGAGGCGGATCACCTGCCCCTGCCCGAAGCCTCCGCCCACGCCACCGGCGCGCGCCTGGCCAAGCTTTTCACCGCCGACCTGCCCGAGGTGGACTACCGGACCAGCGGCATCGGGGCGGTCAGCTACGCCGAGTTCCCGGTCAGCACCGTCACAGCGAGCCTGGACTCCAAGGGAGACTGGGTTCTCCAGCAGACCGCCAGGGTCATCGCCCGCTCGGTGGTGCTGCCCTGCCAGGCCGCCGTCGACCCCAAGGTCGACAAGGAGAAGGCCGCCGCCACCCTCGGCGAGCTACCCCCCCTCACCCAGTGCCTGATGCTGGACTGGAGATTGAGGTCCGACAACCAGTAGCAGTCCAGACCTGATGTAGGGGAGCACTTCACGTGCTCCCGCAACGGCCCACCCCCTCGAAAGCTCAGTCGCGCCGCCGAACCACCGCCAGGCCCAAAAGCCACAGGCCCGCGCCCATGGCGCCGGAGGCGGCACCTGCGCTGCAGCCGCAGCCGCCGGTCTCGCCGGCCAGGCGGGCCGCGCCCGCGTAGACCGAGGTGTCCTCGGGCTCAGCGGTGTCCTCGTCGGTGTCGGTGTCGGTGTCGGTGTCGGTGTCGGTGTCGGTGTCGACCGGGGCCGAGTCTCCGGTGTCCTCGGGCGCGGTATCTCCGGTGTCGTCGAGGGCCGAGTCTCCAGTATCGTCCTGGCCGGTGTCGCCAGTGTCGAGGGCGGTGTCGCCGGTGTCCGGAGGAGGAGGAGGAGGCGGGGCCGCGAAGACAAGGGCGCCGCCCAGCAAGAACAGGGCGCCAGCGGTGAGGACAGGGATGGGGAGCCGCATGGGACCTCACAAGAGCTCGATGAGCGGGTTTCGTACTGCGCGGGCTGCAAAGGTTAACACCTGGTTCGGACAGGGAGCTTCCAGTCTTGAGTCGCATTGCACCGCGGACGAACCCATGGGCCAGAGCGCTGGCAGAGGTCGCCTGCTTCGCCGCCCCCATCGCGCTGCTGGCCTGGCCCCTCCGAGGCGCCCTGTCCACGCTGGGCTCCGGCGTCTGGGGACCCGAGCAGCCCTGGGGCAACGGCGACTTCGCAGGCAACCTGTGGTGCTGGTGGCGAGAGGCCGAGCGCTGGGGCAGCGGCGTGGAGTGGCTGGACGCCACCGGCTGGCCGGTGGGCGGCGGAGTGCTCGACCAGCTCTTCCCCAACCGGCTCGACGCCTGGCTGGCTCTGCCCAGCTTCGAGCTGGAGCACTGGTGGTGGACCTGGAACGGAATGGCGCTGGTCTTCGTGCTGCTCGCGGTGCTGGCCACGGTGGGCGCGGCGCGGCTGGCTGGTGCATCGCGTCCAGCGGCCGCGACCGCAGGGATGGTGCTGGCCATGAGCCCCACCTTCCTGCACGAGCTGGGCTGGGGGCGCATGGCCAGCTTCGGGATCTGGCCCGGCGTACTGGCCATGCTCACCCTGGCCCTGGCCCTGCGCGCGCCGCGAGCCCGACTGCCTTGGGCCAGCGTCGGGGCCAGCGGACTGCTCCTGGCGCTGCAGGCGGTGGCCTACCCCTTCCACGGCCTCGCGGCGGGGCTGGCCTGCGTTGCGGTGTTGCTGGCCGCCGGAGGGCCCTGGGCACGAAAGGCTCGCATGCTGGGCGTGCTGGCGACGGGCTGCACGCTGGTGGGGATCCCGTGGCTGGTGCTGCAGGCCTCGGACTTCTCGGCCATGGCCGGGGCGCCGCCACCCGCTGGCTACACCTCACTCCCCGCCGCGGGGCTGCTGGGCCTGCCCCTGGTCCCCGAGCGCTTCCGCGTGCTGCCTCTGGTCTTGCCGCTGCTGCTCGTCGCGCTCGCCCACCGTCGCGCCCGCCCCTGGGCTCTCGGCGGCTTGCTGGCTCTGGGGCTGGCACTGGGGCCGCGCATCGCCTGGACCCTGGACGGGTTCGACCTTCCCAGCCCTGTCGCGGCACTGATGGCTGCTTCGGACTGGTTGGCTCGCATGCACCATCCCGTACGGGCCGCGCCCGTCGGGCTGGCTGCCGCTGCGGTTGCCGTGGCCCTGCTGTTGGACCCGGCCCGGGACAGACTGCCAGGGTGGCGCGCGCTCGGCCTGACGGGCCTGGCCGCACTGTGGATCGCAGGCCTGGCCACCCAGGCCCAGGTGGCGATGGTCACCACCTGGGACCGACCGGTGCACCCGCCGGGTGTCGAAGCGGCCCGTTGGCTGGCGGAGCAGGGCGATGGTCCTGTGGCCGACGTGCTCTCTCGCGGACACATGGCGGGGGTGCTGCTACAGCCCTGGCATCGCCGGCCGGTGCTGGAGACGGTCCAGGGCTGGGGGCCGGCTTCGGGGGGGAGCTGGAGCGACCAGCAGGACAGGGCCACCTCGGTGGTGTGGCGCATCGCCGACGGCGGGACCATGAACCCGCAGAACGTCGACTTCCTCGCTGAGATGGGCGTCGAGGCCCTGCTGGTGGTGGACCGCCGGGGACAGCACCCCGAGGCCCCCGAACCGTTGCCAGCCATCGGCGCACTCGAGGAGGCCCTGGGCGCCCCCGACTACCGCGATGACGAGGCGGCCGTGTGGCTCCTGTCCCCTACCAGCGCCCGCTGATCCCCACCGCCGGGACGCCATCGATCCCCGCCGAGGCCGTGAAGCGAGCGGCGCGATCCTTGCGGTGCAGCTCAGGCACCAGGATGCCCACGGCCGCCCCCGCCATGCCGCCAACGATCACATCGGTGGGGAAGTGCTTGTGGGCGCGGACCCGCAGGATCCCGGTCCAGGCGGTGAGCCCGGCCGCGGTCAGGTAGGGCACGGTACGCAGCTGCCAGGACCAGTCGCTGGTGCTCGACAGGCTGTGGGCCACGGCGAAGCTCCAAGCCCCGGCCGCAGAGGTGTGGCCCGAGTAGAACGACAGCTGCCCGTCGCACTCCACGAACTCTCCATCGTCGAGGGAGCTCTGGAGCTCATCCCGCCAGGCGGAGTCGTAGGTGTAGGGGCGCGGACGGCGCACGGCGTGCTTGACGATGTGGGTGAGCGTGGCGTTGACCGTGACCGCCTCGGCCCCCACCACGAACCAGGTGCCCGCCCTGGCCGCCCGGGGCCCGAAGCCGGACTCCTGGGCGCCCACCGCGCCGATGACGCCCATGGCCACAGGCGCGACGAACGAAGGGTAGAGCCCCACGATGTCGGACATCAACGCGGGGCCCTCGCCGTCGATCATCGGCAGGCCCGCATACGGCCGATCCAGGCCGAGCGCAGGTTCCTCGGGCACGGCCTGCTGCACCCACGGTGTCTCGTGATCGAAGAAGGTGACGAGGGTGTAGGTGGCCGTGGAGCCGAGGACCGCGGCGTCGACCCAGGGGTCCAGAGCGAAGTCGCTGACGGGATCAGCGGCCACCGCTGGGCCGGACAGAGCCAGGCCGATCGCGCACAGAGCGGCAAAGTGGTGAGCCATCATGGTGGACCTCCGCGCCAAGAGAAAGCATCATAGTCCGGTCACCCCCCTCACGTAGGCGCCCGACGGAGGAAGAACCATGGACGGCATCGCCACCCGCTGCTGGCTCGAGAACGAGGAAGGCCGGCGCTGGGAGGTCGGCCCACGAGGCGTGCTCATCGGCCGCAGCGCCGCCTCGGACATCCAGCTCACCGACCCCTCGGTCAGCCGACGCAGTGCCCTGGTCTACACGGACCCACAAGGCGTGCAGCTCGTCGGCGTCGGCCGCAGCGCCCTGGCCGTCAACGGGACCCCCCTGACCGAGCCACGAACCCTGGCCCACGGCGATCGCGTCGAGCTGCCCGGCGCCGTCATCTCGGTCTCCATCGAATGCAGTGAGCCCAGCTCCACCACAGGCTGGGCGCTGCGCCATCGGCAGCCCTCGGACCCCACCTCGCGCACCATCGGCTTCACCCCCCTGCCCCTGGGCCCCTTCAGCATCGGTGGTGACGAGTCCGACAACCTCACCATCGCCGGCTGGCTGCCAGAGACCATCAAGCTCGAGCCGGCCCTGCCCGGCGGCTGGCGCGCCTGGCTCGGCGCTGGCGTGACGCTCAACGGGCGCGTGCCCCCTCCGGACCTGGCCCACCTGCTCCAGAGCGGCGATGAGCTGGGCTGGCAGGGCACCAGCCTGCGCCTGGTGGACCTCACCAGCTCCCACCAGACCACCATGGGAGACGACACTCCCGAGCTGCCCTGGCAGATCGAGCTGCAGCCCGTGCCCCCGGCCGGCGGCCAGGTCACCGTCAAGCTCGGCCACCGCGTCCGCACCATATGGTTGCCCGGTCTGCGCTTCGACCTGCTCCAGGTGCTCCTTGTGCCCCAGGACGGAGACTCCGGCGAGCCGGTCACCGACGCCGTGGTGCTCTCCCGTGTCTGGGGTCGCCTGCCCCCGAAGGACCCCAAGGCCGTCAACACCCTGGTCAAGCGCCTGCGCAAGGATCTCGAGGGCGGCGGCCTGGACGCCCGCACTCTGGTGCTGCGCAACCACGGCCGCACCCAGTTCGTGCTCGCTCCGGGCGCCGAGGTGACGCTGGCCGACCCGCGCTAGCGCGTAATAGAGGCAACGGCCCATGAAGGATGCCGCCGCCAGCCCCACCCTCGACGAGCTCGAACAGCGCCTGAGGGTGCTGATCATCGAAGTCTGCGATCTCGAGGATCTCGAGCCCGATGACATCCATCGCGACGAGCGCCTGATCGGGGGCGAGCTGGATCTCAACAGCCTGGATGCCGTCGAGATCGCGGCCTCCATCGACTACGAGTACGGGGTGCGAATCCAGGATCTGAGCGCCGCAAAGACCACCTTCCGCTCGGTGGCCACCCTGGCCGAGCACATCGCGCGCGAGCGGGGCTGGCTGATCTGATGACCCCGCCGCTGGCGATCCGCAGCTGGGGAAGCACCAGCGCACTGGGGGCCGACACCCGCAGCGCGCTCGAAGCCTTGCGCTCCGGGCGACGGGGCCTGGGTCGCCCCCAGCGCTCTGCCCACCTGCAGCTCACCGAGGCCCGCGACGCCCTGGTGGGCGAGGTCCCTGTGGACCTCCCACCGCCCAGACGCGCGCGCGCGCTGCTGGCCACGGCCGTAGACGAGGCCATGGAGCGGGCGGGTCCCTGCCCCGGGCGCACCGGCGTGTTCGCGGGCACCACCGGCGGCTTCTTCGTGGACGCCGAAGTGCAGCTGCTCGAGGCCCGCGCTGCCGATCCCCAGGCCTGGCCCAGCCTGGACCAGCGGGGTCAGGGCGCGGTGGCCGAGGCCGTGGCCCGGCGCATCGGGGCCAGAGGCCCGGTGCTCACCTTCGCCATGGCGTGCACCTCGAGCGCCGCCGCGATGGCCGCCGCCGGCGAGCACCTGCGCGCCGGCACCTGCGAGCGGGCCGTGGTGGTGGGCTACGACGTGCTGTCCAACCTCACCCTGCGGGGCTTCGCGGGGCTGATGCTCTACGATCCCGAGCCCTGCCGTCCCTTCGACGCCTCCCGCCGCGGACTGCAGCTGGGCGAGGGCTGCGGCGTACTGGTGATGGAACCCGGCGAGGGTCGCTTCCAGCTCGAGGGCTGGTCCAACCACCTGGACCCCGGCAACCTCACGGCCTCGTCGACCGACGGGGCTACCGCCGAAGCCGTGATGCGGGCGGCCCTGGACCACGCCGGGCTCACCACCGACCAGGTGGTGGCCATCAAAGCCCACGGCACCGGCACCATCGACAACGATCTGGGTGAGGGCCGCGGCATCGCACGCCTGTTCGGCGCCGAGCACCCGCCCTTCGTCTCCCTCAAGGCCGCCCTGGGGCACACCCTCGGGGCTGCCGGCGCCCTGGAATTGGTGCTCTGGCTCGCCGCGCAGGAAGCCGGCTTCCAGGCCCCCTCCGTCGGCTTCGAGCGGCCCGATCCCGAGATCGGCGTGGAGCCGGCCGCCACCGTGGGTCCCGCCCGCACGGGGGCCCACCTGCTGGGGGCCTTCGGCTTCGGGGGGAGCTGCGTGAGCCTGGTGGTGCGCCATGGCTGAGCGCCCCCTGCCCCTGCTGGCCTGGAGCGTGGTCGAGGGAGATCCCGGCCCCGAGCACCGCGCACTGTTCGGTCGCAAGTTCCGCCGCATCGGCAGCTTCGTCAAGCTGGCCCAGGTTGCTGCGGCCCGCTGCCTGGCGCAGCGGCCGGAGCTGGATCCCAGCCGGGCCGGCCTGATGACGGGACGGTATCAACAGCGCCACGGATATGAGTTCAATATG
>CAZHIK010000170.1:0-787 GCA_964532635.1 uncultured Enterobacterales bacterium | reverse complement strand
GGCCGGCCGGCCCGACATCGACCTGCGCGATGCAGGCCTGTTCATCGGCACGGGGCTGGGCAACACCGCCGACATCGTCCCTCTGGCCGAGGGCGTGCTCCACCCGAGCAGGCCCCGCTGCAGCCCCATGAGCTTCGCGGGCTGCCTGGGCAACGCCGCCAGCTTCTTCGTCGCCCGCTCCACGGGCTGCGTTGGCCCCAACGTCACCCTGTCCCAGGAGGAGCTGAGCTTCGAAGCGGCCTTGCAGGCCGCGACCCTGGCCCTGCGCGCCGGGGATCTCGAGCTGGCTCTGGTGGGCGGGGTCGACGTCATCTCGGGCAGCGACGCCGAGCAGCGCAGGCGCATGAACGCTGGCGACACCCCCGGCCGGATCACCCAGGGCGCCGCCTTCGTGCTGCTGGGGCGCGACCACGACACCGAGGCCTGGCTCGAAGCTGTCCAGCTGGACAGCCGCACCCTGCCTGCGGTGCTCGAGGGGCTCCCCGCCCGCTCGCGCGTGCTGCCGGGCTGGCGGCTGGCGAAGGATGAGCTGGATCACAGCGGAGGTGTCGCCCCGGTCGAGACGCGCCTGCTTCCCGTCGCCAGCGGGTTGAGGCTGGTGGAGGCCCTGGACGGAGCCCACGACGCCGTGGTGCACCTGCAGCGCAACAGTGCCGGGGTCATCGGCTGCATCCAGGCGCGCAGGGGGGCCCGTGCTCCGGCTGGATGATGCCAGCCGCACCTGGTGGCTCGACGCGGTCGAAGTGCCGGCACTGGTGGGGATCAGCGCCGAGTTTCCGGCCGGCTC
>CAZHIK010000169.1:9108-12208 GCA_964532635.1 uncultured Enterobacterales bacterium | reverse complement strand
TTCTTGGAGCTCGACGACGGCAGCCTGATCTGGGGCGCCGCCGATCGCAGCACCGAGACCCTCGAGCAGCTGAGCGCCGACGGCACCCAGTCCACACTGTGGGCCTGCTCGGAGTGGCAGGACGCCATCGGGGCCAGCGGCCAGTGCCAGTCCAACACCCTGTACTGGCACGCGGCCACCGACAGCCTGCTCTACTCCTTCTGGTCCAACGAGAGCATCCTCGAGCTGGACCGCAGCACGGGCGCGGTCCTGCGCTACTTCGGCCACGAGGACGGCGCCTGGGGCTTCGCCGACGGCAGCGATCCATTCTGGTGGCAGCACGGCGCCACCTACACCGACGACGGCACCCTGCTCACCTCGAGCTACCTCACCCCCCGGGACACCGAGCTGGTGGTCCGGGAGTACGAGCTGGACACCGCCAACGATCAGCTCGTCGAGGTCTGGAGCTTCGGCGAGGGCCAGGGCATCGAGGCGGGCGAGATGGGCGAGGCCCTGCGCCTGCCCGGCGGCAACACCCTGCACAACTACGGCGAGGGCTCCCGCCTCCGCGAGGTCACCCCAGAAGGCACCGTGGTCTGGGACCTGCTCTGGGACCCGCCGGTCTACCTGGGCAAGAGCACCCCGCTGTCGGACCTCTACAGCCTCGCCCCCGAGCAGGAAGCGCCCTAGCGAACCGTCATGTAGGGGCGGGGTTTACCCCCGCCCGCCGATTCAATGCTTCGGGCGGGGGTAAACCCCGCCCCTACACCGGCTCGAAGCGACCACCAAACCGCTACCGCATCACCGGCTGATCGTTCGTCACGCAGTGCACCCCACCGCCGTTGCTCCACAGGGTGTTGGCGTCGATCATGTGCACGTCGCGAGCTGGAAACAGCCCCTCCAGGATCACCAGGGCCTCGGCGTCCGCCTGCACGTCCCCGAACCGCATCCCCGCCACGAAGCCGTTGCCCTCGAGCCAGTTCATGTAGTCGGTGTTCCGGGGCCCCGGGATCCGCACCACCTCGAGGCCCTCGGCCTCGCAGGCCACCACCAGGGCCTCCTCGGTCTCGGCACCCCAGCTGGACTCTCCGATGGCGACGGTGTCCACGTCCACGAAGCGAGCGTAGCCGTCGATGTGGCCGGTGGTGAAGTCCAAGGGATCGTGGCCGTAGGCCCAGATGATGGTGTGCACCCCCAGGGCCTCCTCGAGGACGGCCTCCTGCTCTTCCTGGGCCAGGCGCGGGTTGCGGTCCTCCTGGCAGTCCCAGTTCAGCAGCGCGATGCCGGCACCGTTGACCTCGAGGTTGCCCCGCTCGAGCACGTAGTCCTGGTGATCCTCCACCTCGACGCCCAGGTACTCACCCACCGCCAAGGGCACGTCGTCGTCCAGTTGGTAGTTCACGTGGCCGCCGAAGTTGCCACCCCACGCGTCGAAGCGGAAGTCCAGCAGCTTCGTGGCGCCCTGCTCCTCCACGTAGACCGGGCCGTTGTCGCGCATCCAGGCGTTGTCCATGGGGACGACGTGCCAGGTGATGTTGGTGTCGGGCACGCCAGCGTCCGCCAGGAAAGCCTGGGCCTGGGTCACCTCCTGCTGTGTGCCGGAGATCAGGTGGACGGGCTCGTAGTCCTGGATGACGTCCACGATGTCCGCAAAGGCTGGGCGCATGGTCTCTTCCCAGCGGTTGGGCCACTGCATCCAGGTGGCCCCGTGGGATTCCCACTCGGCGGGTACACGCCGGCCGAGAGTGGTGTCGGTGTCCGCGTCGCTATCCGTGTCGGCGTCCGCATCGGCGTCGGTGTCCGTGTCCGTGTCCGTGTCCGTGTCCGTGTCCGTGTCCGTGTCCGTGTCGCCTTCGGCGGTATCGTCTGGCTTCTCGGCAGGGTTGCAAGCGAGCGCGACAACAAAGACCAGAGGCAGGGAGCGCAGGGTCATCGGGGTGTTCCTGTGGAGGATGGTTCACCGATTCGACACCGTAGCCTGTACACAGCGCCCCCGAGGCGCTAGCCTCCGCAGCCACACCTTCAGGAGTCCGGATCATGCGTGAACCCCACATCGCCGTCATCGGCGGCCTGGGCAAGATGGGCGCCGCCCTGATCGACGGCCTGCTGGCCGCCGGCATGGTGGAGCCCGAGGGCATCGTGGCCACCACCCGCTCGCCGCGCACCATGGCGCGCTTCGCCGACCGCCCCCACCCCATGACCACCGACAACACCGCAGCCGTCCGAGGCGCCGAGGTGGTGGTGCTGGCGGTCCACCCCGATCAGGCCGAGCGGGTCGTCCGCGAGCTGGGCGGGGCGCTACGTCCCGAGGCCGTGGTGATCAGCATCGTCACCGGCGTACCCACCTTCGCCCTCGAGGGCTGGCTCGAGGCCGAGCTGCCCGTGATCCGGGCGGTCCCCAACATCGCGGCCCTGGTCAAGACCAGCATGACGGTGCTGTGCCGCGGGCGCCACGCAGGTGAGGAGCACGTGGACCTCGCGGAGCGCCTGTTCGGCACCATCGGTCGAGTGGCGCGCATCGACGAGCGCCACATGGACTCCTGCACCGGCCTGGCGGGCTGCGGCCCGGCCTTCGCCCTCGAGGTCATCGAGGCCCTGGCCCTGGGTGGAATCAAGCGCGGCCTACCCCGCCACGTCTCGCGCCAGATGGCGGCCCAGGTACTCCACGGTGCGGCGGAGTTGGTCCTCGAGACCGGCATGCACCCCGCCGAGCTGCGGGATCAGGTCACCACCCCCGGGGGCTGCACCATCGACGGCATCACCAAGCTCGAGGAGCGCGGCCTGCCCATCGCACTGATCGAAGCGGTGGAGGTGTCGAGCATCAAGGCCGGGCAGCTGGGGGGCGACGAATAGCGGGCCCACGACGCCCGCAACCGTGCCCTGCTCCAGTTAGAGGAACACGGCCAACCGGGGACTCCCATGCCGCGTCGTCTCGCACCACTCATCCTCATCCTCCTCGCAGCGTGTGGCGAAGACGCCACCGAGTCCCCCTGGTCCAGCACCACCGATCCCACCGTGGACCGCCCCGAGGCCGACGCCGACTCGGACGCCGACGCGGACAGCGACACAGACGCCGACTCGGACGCAGATAGCGACTCCGACGCCGACTCGGATGCGGACA
>CAZHIK010000169.1:0-9008 GCA_964532635.1 uncultured Enterobacterales bacterium | reverse complement strand
GACGCCGACTCGGACGCAGATAGCGACTCCGACGCCGACTCGGATGCGGACAGCGACACCGACACCGACACCGACACGGGCCTGGCCTGCACCAGCTCCGATCTGGTGCTCGAGGCCCAGGTCCACGACTCCACGGGCACCCCGTGCATCCACTGCCCGGCGGGGGACAAGCTCTCGATGGTGGGGGTGGTCCACAACCCCTGCTCCGAGGACTACGAGCTGACCACCCGCGGCTCCTGCCTGGCCAACTACTTCGAGCTCATCGACATGTTCACGGGAGCGTACGCCTCCAAGACGGCCTCATGCGGGAGCACCCCCACGGTGCACACGATCCCGGCGGGAGGCTCGGTGTCCATGGCCTACGCATGGGGCGTGGTCCCCACCAGCCACTACACCCTCACGGTCGGGTTCGACTACGGCAGCCACCCCAACGCCAGCGTGCTGTTCGCCCTGAAGTGAAGCATCCTACCCCAGCTCGAGCCACATCAGGCTGAGGATCCCCAGCACCAACGCCACCGTGCCCAAGGCCATGCCCGCGAAGGCCTGGACCCCCACCGCGGCCATGCCGCGGGCCTTCAGGGCCATCTGCACCCCGGGGGGATGGCCGGAGAAGGTCTTGAGCGCCAGCAAGCCCCCAGGCACCGCCGCCAGCCCCGCCACGATGGGCAGCACCGCGCAGATGCCGTAGACCCTGGCGGGCAGGGCGACGCCGGTGTGGGGAACCACGGCCAGTACCAGGGCGCCGGCACCGATGGCCAGCGCCATGCCGCCCACCCGCTGGCCCCGCGCCATCAACACGTTGGCGACCATCCTGTCGTCTTCGTCCATGGGGCAACCTCCGCCACTGTGGGTAACCCCATGGCCACCACTATCGGGCGACATTCTCCATGTGCTACGATGAAGGCGGCAAACGCGGAACCCGCCATGCTCTCCTCGCCCCTCGCCATGCTCCTGATGAGCGCCAGCCCCGCCCTGGCCGGGGACTGCGATGCCGACGCGTTGGTGCAGACCATCCAGGCCGGAAGCGCCCACGCGGTGGCCGCCAGCTTCGTCGAGCTGGCGGCATGCGATCCCGACACGGCCAGCGAGATCATCCCCACCACCTTCGAGCGGGTGCTCTACGGTGAGGCGACCAAGGCCGCCGCATTCGCCGCCATCGAGCTGGGGGGCGCCGAGGTGGTCAGGCCCTGGATCTCCACGCTGTACCCCGACGAGCGGGGGCGCACCCTCGATGCCATGGGCCGTCAGTGCCAGCACAGCCCGCCGGTGGCCGACTTCCTGCTCGACAGCCCAGCGGCCCTGGGCGACCACTTCTGGGACAAGCGCTGGCACCGGGCCCTGATCCCCTGCGAGGACCCGCGGGTGAAGGTCCTGCTCACCCAGACCCTGCAGGATCGCGCGGTCCAGAACCACCTCACCCGCTTCGACAGCGTGCTGGATGTGTTCATCGAACACGCCGGCCCCGATGCGGTGCCCTGGCTGGCCGCCCTGGTGCCCTCGGTCCGGGAGACCCACCAGCCGGCCCTGGTGCGGGGCTTCGCCACCGCCGTGCGCAGCGACGGCGAGCCCACCCCCGAGGTCGCGGCCGACGCGGCCAAGGCCCTCGAGTCTCTGGCTCCCGAGCTGGGCACCGCCGCCGTCCCCACCGCCCGTGGGGTGCTCGAGCTGCTGGGGGCCCAGGCCGCAGCGGACCGCCTGGTGTGCCTGCGCTACCCCGACCGGGTGCAGGAGCCCGGGCAGCTGCTGTGGGGTGCGGTGATCCTCGAGGTCGCCCAGTGCAAGAACGGCAAGACCCGCATCGAGGCCCACCACGTGCGGTTCACCGAGCCCTGCAGCCGCTGGCCCGATCAGATCCCCACCGCGGTGCTCGACAGCTTCGACATCGCCTGGACCGGCAAGCTGGCCGAGCGCTGCAAGGGCACCAGCACCCTCGAGTACCTGGTGCCCGAGGAGCCGTTCGTCGACCAGGCCGCCTACGAGGCCTGGCGCGACGCCACCCTGGAGCAGGTCCGACAGCGCCCGGCGCAGCAGGTCGAGGTGCTCGCCCGGGGCAACGCCGCCCTTCCCTGACGCCACAAACACGAGGCTCCATGGAAAAGCTCATCCAAGTCCTGAACGAGCTCCATGCCTCCGCCGATCCCTACACCTGCGGCCACCAACGACGTGCGGCCGACCTGGCGGCAGCCATCGGCAGAGAGCTGGGCCTCGGCAACGATCGGGTCCACGGTCTTCGCATGGCCGCCCTGGTCCACGATCTGGGCATGATCTCCGTGCCCGTCGATCTCCTGAGCAAGACCAGCCCGCTCACCGAGCTCGAGCGCGACATCGTGAGGAATCACACTCGAGTGGGGTACGAGCTCCTCGGCAAGCTCGACTTCCCCTGGCCCGTCGCTGATGTGGCGCACCAGCACCACGAACGCCTCGACGGCAGCGGCTACCCGGAGGGGCTTCGGGGAGACGCCATCCGCTTCGAAGCGCGCATCATCGCCGTGGCCGATGTGGTGGAGGCCATGGCCTCCCACAGGCCCTACCGTCCACCCCACCGCATCGAGCAAGCCCTGGACGAGCTCGGGCACGGCCGGGGCACACGCTACGACCCCAGAGCGGTGGATGCCTGCGTCACCATGGTCCAGCGGAAGCGCACCCCCTGAGGGAGCACCACCGCGCGGAACACCACCGGCTATCCTGGTGTCCAGGCCAGGAAGCCCATGCCGCGCCTCCTCACGATCTTCGCTCTGCTCGCTGCCTGCTCGGAGCCGCTGCCCCCACCGCCTCCGCCGGTGCCCAGCGCCGATCTGGCTGTGCCTCCGCAGGCCTCCTGGCCCGCAGAAGCCGCGCCGCTCGTGATCCTGGAGCCCCCACCGGCGATCCGTTCCCTGCGAGTAGCCCTGGACCCCGGCCATGGCGCGGGCTCCAACTCTGGCAACCACTCCAGCCTGTGCATCGACGAGCAGGACCACAACCTGCGGGTGGCCCGACACCTGGCTGCGAGCCTCGAGGCCGCGGGCCACATCCCCCTGCTCACCCGCAGCGACAACGCTGGCCCGGCCTACAGCCGGCGCATCGCCCGCGCAGGGGAGCAGGGCGCGGACCTGCTGATCAGCCTGCACTCCGACGCCCGGGGCGCCGGGCACGACTGGCAGCCGGAGCCGGGCCTGATCTGCTCCTGGAACGACGCCGACCCCGGCTTCTCGGTGCTGTGGTCGGACGAGGGATCGGACGATCTGGTGGACGCCCGGCTGGATCTGGCCCGGACGGTGGCGCGGCGCCTGGAGCAAGCGGGCTTCCCACCCTACGATGGCCACCAGTACTCCGGAATATACGAAGGTGATCCCGGGGGCCCCGGGGTGTTCGTGGACCGCCACCAGCCCCGCTGGCGCATCCGCATGCTCCGCCGCCCCGCCATGCCCTCGATCATCATCGAGACCCACAACGCCTGGGACCGATCCGAGGAGATGCGCTGGCAGCGGGATGACACGCTGGAAGCGTTCGATAGCGCCATCCTCGCGGCCCTGGCCGACCTCAGCGCGGAGCCCATCGCCGTCCCCTGATCCTGATACACTGCGTCTCGATTCGGAGGACCACCATGCACCGCAATGCCCCCTGGCTACTCGCCATCGCCCTCCCCCTGCTCGCCGGCGCCCAGTGCCGCGACATGGCCGACGACATCGTCGACGATCTGGACATCGGCCAGAAGGTCGCCGTCGAGGTCTTCCTGATCCACGTCCCCGACGTCGGCGCCGAGTACGGCTTCGAGGAGATGGGCGACGGAGAGGTCACCATGGTGGACGTCTGGGCCTACATGCCCCTGGCCACCAGTGGCGAGCCCAAGGTAACCGGCGCCACCGTTCGACTCCTGATGCCCAACGGCACCCCGGTGGAGCTCGACGAGCTCGAGCCCGGCCACTTCCGGGCTCTGTCCACCGACAAGCCGGCCCTGTACTTCGAAGACCGCGGGGAGTACCAGGTCGTGATCAACCAGGACGACGAGACCTGGTCCGCCACGGCACCGGCCTACGTCGAGACCGAGATCACCTCCCCCGGAAACGGCAGCGAGGTCGAGCAGGGGCAGCCCCTCACGGTCGAGGTGGCCTCCCCCGCCGAAGCCGTGATCGCTATGGTCTTCGACCAGGAAGGCAACCAGGTCTACGACACCCTCCCCACCGACGCCGAGGGCCTACTCGAGCTGGTGGACGGTGAAGGCGTCCAGGAGGTCGAGATCGAGGGCAAGGCCCTGGCCGAGCCCGGCGCCTACCTGATGGCCATCGCCGGCATCGAGAAGGCCGACTGGCGCGAACACAGCGACAACATCTACCCAGCGCTGTCGGTGTTCGCGTCCGGCAGCCTGGACACCCTGGCGGTCAGCACGGTCCCGCTTGACGGCATGGCCGGCATGGTCTTGGCCATCCAGGGCGACGACCTGGTGGAATACGGCATCGAGATCGAAGACCAGATCGAGACCATGCTCTACGGCGCGCGGCTGGTCCTCGACCAGGGCCTCGAGGAACAACCCATCACCGCGGCCGACGCCCAGATCAGCTGGGGCGCCAACTCCGTGGACCTGACCGAGTCCGCCGAGACCGAGGGCCTGTACGAGGCCAGCACCGAAGACGGCGCAGCCCTGGCCTACCACTCCGGTGCCACCTACGCCTTCACCCTCACCGACGACGAGATCTACCGTCTCGAGATGACCGCCCCGGAGCCGCCCACCATCAGCTCCCCCGAGCCCGAGAGCTACCACGATCCCTCCACTCGGCTCGAGCTCCCCTGCCCCGCCGATCGCGATCTGTGCTTCGCCGCCCTGCTCGACAACACCGGCGAGATGATCTGGGACGACCTGCCCACCGAAGAGAACGCCGACCAGATCTTCACCGGCCAGCTGGGCACCCCTGGCGGCGAGACCATCACCATCTCCTCGTCCTACTTCTCCGCAGCCGGCCAGATGTACGCGGTGGGGCTGGTGGGAATGAACCAGCTGGGCGACAGCGGCTGGTCCGACAGCCTCAACCCCGAGATGGTGGACATGCTGATCGGCACCACCAGCTTCACGATGGTCACCACGGTGCAGCTGCCCTGAGCCCACCCGTAGTGCACAAGACCCCTGGCCCGATGAGGGCTTGTCCCGACCGCTCGGGCGCCTAGTTCGGCACTGGAGGTCCCATGCGCGTCATCCCGCTCCTGCTGCTGGCCGCCTGCAGCCCATCCAGCGAGCCGACACTGGACAGCACCAGCCCTGGCGAAGACACCGCCGACAGTGGCGAGACCACACCCACCATTCCCGCCAGCTTCGAGCTGCTGGACGCCAGCCTCAGCGAGACGATCCCGGCGGTGGTGGTGCTGAGCTTCGAGGTCCAGGATGGCGCGGGCGAGACCTTCGTACGCTTCGGCCCCACCGACGAAGAGCCCCGCTGGGTCGCCACCCCCGTTCAGCAGGATGATGGCCGTTGGCGAGCGGTGCTGGTGGGCTGCCCACCCGAGACCCGCTGCAGCTTCGAGCTGGGCCGGGGCGGAGAGCTGGACGAGCCCCGTGAGATCACCACCGGCGAAGGCCCCTCCTGGGCCACCAGCCGGGTCGAGACCGCGGGGGAGTCCTCCCTCGGGTTCGTGCTCACCACCACCTTCGCCAGCGACGGCGCCGCCCTCATCCTGGACCTCCAGGGCCGCATCGTGTGGTGGTGGACGGTGCCGGACAGGGAGGGCGGGGGCCTGGTCACCCGCGCATCCCTGGCACCCGATGGTCGTTCCATATGGTTCAATCAGTTCGATCTGGGCTCCACCGAGCCCACGGAGACCTTCGGCGCCCGCTTGATCCAGGTGGCTCTGGACGGCAGCTCGGAGCTGCTGCTGCCCCTACCCGACAACCACCACGACTTCGCCTTGCTGGACGACGGAAGCCTGGTGTGGCTGGGCCTCGACGAGCGCGAGATCGAAGGAGAGCTGGTGCGGGCCGACCGCCTGGTGCAGCGCGCGGCCGACGGCACCGACGTGGAGATCTGGAACGGCTGGGACAGCCTGGAGCTCGAGCCCGGCCAGCTCGAGTTCTTCCCTCCCACCTACTGGACCCTGGGCAACCACCTCAAGCGTGACGGCGAAGACGGTTGGGCCATGTCGTTCAAGAACCTCGACACCATCATCGCCATCGACCCCGAGGGCCAGGAGCGCTGGCGCCTGGGCCAGGAGGAGCCCGCGCTCGAGCCCGACCTGCCGTTCGCGAGCCAGCACGGCTTCACCCTGCTCGACGACGGCGTAGTGCTGTTCGACAACCAGGGCTCCGTCGAGGGTTCCCGCCTGCTCGAGCAGACCTTCGACTTCGACGCTGAGCGGGCCGAGACCACCTGGGAGCACAGCAACGGAGACTTCTCCTTGATCCTCGGCGATGTGTTGCGCCTGGACAACGGCCACACCCTCGCAGCCTGGGGCCAGCGCGGCCTGCTCGAGGAACTGGACGCCGCTGGAGAAACCATCTTCGGCGTCACCCTCGAGCACTCCGACGGGAGCGGGCCGCTCACCATCGGCTTTCTCGAGTACCAGGAGAGCATCGGGCCGCGATAGGCTGCGGGCATGACCAAGCCCCAAAGCCCCCTCGAGCGCGTCGTCCCCCCCGAGCAGCAGGGGGTGCGGCTGGATCGGTTCGTGGTGGACCTGTTCGACGTGGGCAGCCGCCGCCGCGCACGCCACGCCATCGAGACCGGCAAGGTCAGCGTCGACGGCCGCACCTGCGGCGCGAAGGACACCGGGATGAAGCTCGACGCCGGTACCCGGGTGAGCATCACCTGGGGCAAGCCAGGCACCGGCAGGGCCAAGCACCAGGCCCGCAAGGGTCTGGAGCAGGCCCGGCTCACGGTGCTGCACGAAGACGAGTGGATCATCGCGGTGAACAAGCCCCCCGGCCTGCTCAGCGACACCGCCAGCCGCCACCAGTCCATGCACCAGGACAGCATGCGCGCCAGGCTGGGGCGCTACCTGCGCTCCCAGGGAGACGGCGTCTGGATCGTGCATCGCATCGACCGCGACACCAGCGGGGTGGTGCTCGCGGCCCGCACCGAGCGCGCCAGCAACGAGCTGCGCCGTCAGTTCCGCAACCGCCGCCCGGAGCGCTGCTACCTGGCCGTGGTCCACGGCGTACCCGAGCAACGCGAGGGCGAGTGGAAGGACTGGATGGCCTGGGAACCATCCAAACGTATCCAACGCGCCACGCCCCCCGAGACGGAAGGCGCTGTGCTGGCTGGCACCCGCGTGCGCACCCTCAGCACCTTCGGCCGCTGGGCGTCCCTGCTCGAGCTGAAGCTGGTCAGCGGCCGCCGCAACCAGATCCGTCTCCAGGCCCAGCTCCGGGGCCACCCCCTGCTCGGCGAGAAGCTCTACCTGCCCGAAGGCTGGCAGCCCCCGGCCCGAGCCCTGATCCATCGCCAAGCCCTGCACGCCCTGTCCCTCGAGGTGGACCACCCCCACCACCGCAAGCCCGTGCGCTTCGGGGCCCCCCTGCCCAAGGACCTGCGCACCCTGCTGGAGGTGCTCGAGCGCCGCCACGGTCGACGGGACCTCGGGCCGCTGCCCGCGCAGCTGAAATGAGCTCGATCCGCCGCCCACTGCCCGCGCTGGCGCTGGGGCTGGCCCTGGCGACCGGGCTGCTGGTGATCCTGGAGATCGGCGCACGGCTCCTCGCACCTGCCCGCATCCCCGACCATAGCGCCCCCATGGCGGGGGACCCCCTCTCCATGCAGCCCCATCCCTACCTGCTGTGGGAGCACAGCCTGGGTCCACGGCAGGAGCAGGGTGTCCAGGTCGACATCAACAGCCTCGGGCTGCGCGGGCCCGAGCCCACGCTGCCCAAGCCCCCGGGCACCCGCCGCATCCTCGCGGTGGGGGACTCGAGCGTCTACGGCTTCGGCGTGCCCCTCGACGACGCCTTCGTGTCCGTGATGGCCCAGGCCATGGGCGGCAGTGAGGCCGACATCGAGGGCCTGCCCGCGGCCATCCCCGGCTACTCCACCCTGCAGCTGCTCAACCTGCTCGAGCTGCGAGCCCTGCGCCTCGAGCCCGACTTGCTGGTGATCGCGGCCATCTGGTCCGACAACGCCACAGCCGCAGTGGAAGATGCCGAGCTGATGAACCGCTACCGGACCTACGACCGCGGCATCGGGCGCTCGGCGCTGGCGCGCCTGATCCACTGGGAGATCGCGGTACAGCGGGGCGAGCAGGCCGCCAACAGGGCCGACTACAGCCTGCGCGCCCCCCACCCCGACGGCGCGCTCCAGCGGGTGCCGTTGCATCGGTACCACGGCAACTTGATGGCCCTCGCCGCCCTGGCCCAGGAACACGGCGCGGCGGTGGCCTTCCTGGTCCTCCCCCACCCCAGCGACCTGCCCGGCGCGGGCCCCAATCCCAGCAGCTTCCACGAGTACCGCGACGTCATGCGCTACGTCGCCGCCGAGCTCGAGGCCCCCATCGTCCACGGCGACACCGTCTTCGGCGAGTCCGGCCACGACCGCGACACCCTCTTCATCGACAACATCCACCCCAGCGCCACCGGCCACCGCCTCCTGGGCCAGGCCTTGGCCGAAGCCCTCACCGACTGGGAGCGCGACACGCGGCCGTAGAGGAGCCCTTCACGTGCTCCCACTCACTCAATCCCCGTAGAAGATGAGCGCCAAACCGTTGTCCGCGGCCCCCTTCGCGGCCTCCACGAACGCCCGCAGCGAGGCGTAGCGAGGGTCCACCGCATCCAGCGTGGCCGCCCATCCTGCCCGCCAGTCGTCTGCGAGCATCAGCGGTCATGAACATGATCACCTCCCTCGGAGCGGTGGCCCCGTACCTCGGTCACCCACAGCTCCCGGTGATGCCCCAGCGGGATGGTCTCGGGCTCACCCACCGGCTCGAGGCCCTCGATCTCCACCGCACGCAGGGCCACCAACAACGCAGGCCCGTCCACGGGCTCGCCGACATCCACCACCCGCGTGTCCAGCGGGCAGGCCCAGACACCCCGGTGCACGGGGTTGACCTCGCCC
>CAZHIK010000168.1:0-12296 GCA_964532635.1 uncultured Enterobacterales bacterium | reverse complement strand
CCAGCTGGAGCTTCGACCCCCCGGTCGGGGGCTTCGACATGCAGCACTACCCCCACTACACCGCCGAGGCCGCATTGCTAGTCTCCACCCGCGTCCCTGGCTTCGGCTCGGAGCACCGGGCCATGGAGTACGAGGTCGACAGCGAGAACCAGGTGCTGCGGGAGCTGTGGAGCTACGGCCACGAGGTGCCGCACTACCCCACCTATGCCGGCGAAGCGCTGCGCCTCGAGGGGGGCAACACCCTGATCAACTACGGCAGTGACGGTGCCCTGCGTGAAGTCACTCCGGACAAGCTCACCGCCTGGCAGGTGGACTGGGACTCCAGCTACCTGCTGGGCCACATGACTCTGATCGACGACCTGTATGCGCTGACCTCCGCGCCCTGATAGCCAGCGGGCCTGGTGCGACGCCCCCTGCCAATGTCGATCCCGGCCCCCATCTCCCACCATCCCGCTACTGCGGGCTGCGATCCGCGGCGTCCGCGGACCGTTCTCGCCCGGCTTCCTCGCTGTGCCACAGCACAGCTTGCGTCGCCTCCCTTGCGAGCGGTCCCCGGCCACTCGCGCCTCGTGGCCCTCGCTACGCGGTCTGGCGGGAAATGGGGGCTCGCTGGCCTGCTGCTCCCGCTGCTGCTGGCAGGCTGCACCCGCGACTGGCGGGTGGGAGACGAGCAGCAGCCCAACATCCTGCTCATCGTGGTGGACACGCTGCGGGCCGATCACCTGGGTTGCTACGGCTACGACCGGCCCACCTCGCCGAACATCGACATCCTGGCGGACATGTCCACCACCTTCGACCGGGCCTACAGCCACAGCCCCTGGACCATGCCGTCCATCGCCAGCATCCTCACCGGCCTGGAGCCGCGGGATCACGGCATCACCAGGTGGCAGGATCCCCTCGAGCAGCACCTGGTCACCCTGGCCGAGCAGCTGCAGCAGCACGGCTACCGCACCAACGCCTCGGTCAGCCACTACATCCTGAAGCCCGACTACCACTACGACCAGGGCTTCGAGACCTACCACACCGGGGCCCTGGAGCTGGGCTCGCCCCACGAGAGCGTCACCTCTCCCACCATCACCCACATGGGCATCAAGTTCACCCTCGAGCGCAAGCCCGAGCCGTGGTTCGTGATGCTGCACTACTTCGATCCCCACGCCACCTACAAGCCCCACAAAGGCTTCGACTTCGGCCCTGAGGACATGGACCTGTACGACGGCGAGATCGCGTTCACCGACCTGTCCATCGGTGAGCTGCTCGACCGCATGGCCCAGCGGGATCAGCTGCGGGACACCATCGTGGTGATCACCGCCGATCACGGCGAGGAGTTCCGGGACCATGGCGGCCTGCAGCACACCAGCACCCTGTACGAGGAGCTGATCCGGCTGCCCCTCGTCATCTGGGTGCCGGGCTTCGAGACCCGGCGCAACGACACCGTGGTGGCCCAGACCCAGCTGGCGCCCACCCTGCTGTCCCTGGCGGGGGTGCCCATCCCCCCCAGCATGACCGCCCCCGCCATCCCCTTCGACGAGAAGGGCTTCCTGCCGGGCGAGGACCACGTGGTCTACGCGGAGACCAAGCGCGCGGCCAACAAGCAGGCGGTGGTCGATGGCGACTGGAAGCTGATCCACGACCGCCGCCGCCGCAAGCACGAGCTGTACGACCTGGCCGCCGATCCGGGCGAGCAGGAGGACCTGCGCCTCGACGACAAGGCCAGGGCTCAGCAGCTGCGCGCCCAGCTGAAGGACCACAACGCCAAGCCCCGCGCCGAGGTGCGCTCCGTGGACTTGAGCGACGACACCAGGGCAGCCCTGCAGGCCCTGGGCTACCTGGCCGACGACGGCAGCCAGGCCGCCCAGGAGGATGCGAGCATCGCCGGAGATGAAGGGGCCATGCAGCCCCTCGATCCTGAGCAGGCACCGGAGTAAGAGGGCCCCCCGCCTGGAGGGAAGGATGCCCGAGCGTTCCCACCGGCCCTTGGCCGTGGCCCTGTTCTTGTTCAGCTTCAGCCTGGTGCTGTTCGAGCTGGTGCTCACCCGCCTGTTCGGAGTGGTGCTGTTCGCGGCCTTCGCCCACCTCGCCCTGGGGCTCGCGCTGCTGGGCATCAGCTTCGGCTCGGTGCTGCAGCACATGTTCCCGCGCATCGTGCCCAGCGAGGGGCTCGAGCGCCGCCTGGGCTGGCTGGCCATCGCCCAGGGGCTCACCACGCTGCTTGCGGTCGTCTGCACCCTGACCTTCCCGCTGACCACCCAGTTCGCCGAGCACCCCGACGGCTTCGGGGACCGCTCCACCATCACCTGGCAGCTGCTCGATCCGGTCTGGTTCTCCGCCCTGCTGCCGGTGCTCACCATCCCCTTCGTCATCGTCGGGCTCGCGTTCGCCGGCACCTTCCAGCACCGCAAGGAGCACATCGGCCGGCTGTACGGCGCCGATCTGGTGGGTGGCGCCCTGGGCGCGCTCATCTTCCTGCCCTTGCTCGACACCATGTCCGGGCCCGACACCGCCTTCGTGATCACCCTCGGAGCCGGCCTGGCGGGCATCGTGTTGTTCCATGCGGCCAAGGCCCGCGCGCCCATGGGTCTGGCGGGTCTCACCGTGCTCGCCTCGCTGATCCTGCTGGTGGTGAGCGCCTCGGGCGGCGAGTTGATGAAGGTGCGCTACGCCGCTGGCTACTCCGAGGAGCAGGTCAGCTACACTCGCTGGACCGCGCTGACGCGGCTGAGCATCCACGAGGATCACCGCGGCACCTATGTGCTGCTGGACAACACCTCCGCCAGCCACGTGATCCTCACCGAGCAGGAGCGCAAGCACAAGGCCCTCGAGCTCAACCGCTCGCTGGTCTACCGCATGCACCAACCGGGGGCGCGCATCGCCATCCTGGCGGCCTCCGCCGGTCCCGAGGTCGCCGTGGCCCAGAGCTATGGACACCATGGCATCGACGCCATCGACATCGCGGCCATCGGCGAGCTGGTGGCCGAGCGCTACCCGGACAGCGAGATCAACCCCTACGTGGTGGGCGACACCCGCGTGATCGAGTCCGATGGCCGAGCGGCAATCCTGCATGCCGAGGAACCCTACGACATCATCCAGATGGTCCACGCCAACCTGCACAGCTCGGCGGGTCTGCTGTCCAACGCCTGGTCCCCCTCGCTGCTCGAGACCAAGGAAGCCTTCCGCACCTACCTCGAGCACTTGAGCGACGACGGCACCCTGAGCTTCGGCCGCGGCCCCCACACCCGCTCCCTGGTGCGCTCGGCCCACGCGGCGTTGCTCGAGCTGGGCTACGACAAGCCCGCCGAGCACATCCTGTACATCACCGGGCGGGCTACGGTGATGCTGGTCAAGAAGCGCGCCTGGACCGCGGAAGAGCGGGACTTCGTGGCCAGGGCCGTCGAGCAGATGCGGGGCCAGGAGATCACCCTCGACCCCGTGTTTCGCGACAAGGGAAAGTACCGGAAGATCCTCAACAACGCCTCGTTGATGACCGACAACCGGCCCTACATGGACAGCCAGAAGAAGGTCCGCAGGACCCTGGGCACGGCCTTCTGGAACATGCTCACCGGCGGCCCGGACGAGGTCACCGCTACCCAGGTCATCTACAACACCTTGGTGATCCAGGCGCTGTTCGTTGTCGTGATGAGCGGCCTTTTGTTGGGGCTGCCCTTGCTGCGGCGGCGTGCCGCGCGGATGGAGCGTGTGCCTGGGGCGTGGGCCGGGCTGCTGTACGTGGCCTGTCTGGGCTACGGCTACCTCGCCGTCGAGGTGGTGCTGATCCACGAGCTGGTCCTCTTCGTCGGCCACCCCACCTACGCCATCACCGTAGTGGTGCTGGCGCTGTTGCTCATGTCCGGGTTGGGCTCCGGCTTCATCCAGCGCTGGCCGGGCGAGGTGCTCACCAAGCGGTTGCACATCGTGCTGGGGGTGGTCCTGGCCCTTGGGGCCTTGCAGGCGTGGCTTGTTCCACCGCTGCTCCACACCTTCGCCCTGGGACTGCCCATCTCCGTGCGGCTGGGGCTCACCTTCCTGGCCCTGGCCCCCCTGGGCTTCGTGATGGGCATGCCCTTCCCCCTGGCCATGCGCATCATCCCCGAGAAGGCCTCGGGCATCGTGCCCTGGGCCTGGGCGCTCAACGGCCTGATGTCCGTGACGGCCAGCCTGGGCACCGTGATCATCTCGCGCCTGTGGGGCTACTCCCAGGCCTTCGCCGTGGCCTTGGCCTTCTACGTGGTGGCGCTGGCGCTGGCGCATCGCCTGCGTGGGGTGGGCGAAGAAGCTTGACAACGCGCTCCCGCGGTGGCATCTCAGCGGCGGACCTGTCCGCGCCACGATGGCGCAGGAGGCCGACCATGCGTGTGAAACACCGGGCCTGATCCCTCGACCGACTCGCCCTCGGTCCCCTGCGTCGTTCCCATGAGCGGCGGGGCTCGAGCCTCGCCAGGGCACGGCGTGCGTTGACTCTCAGTCCTGACAGGACCACGCATGTTGCACAAGAAGACCCTCGAGCGGATGCGTCTGCTCGTGGCGGAGCTGGATCCCGACGACGGGCTCCATCCCCGCCAGCGTCGTCGCCAGGAGCGGCGACGAGATCGAAGCTCGGCGCGGAAGCGCCGCCTCTGCGGGCAGGTCGCCCGCGCCCTCACCATCGCCCTCCCCACTGCCGCCGATCCCCAGCTGCGCAGCCTGCTGGTGGTCGAGGTGGTCCCTGCCCCCGACCTCCGTCGCCTGGAAGCGCGCATCGCAGCGCCCCCGGGGCAGCCCCCCGACGGGCTGTCGGCGCGGCTGGGCCTTGCTCGACCCTGGCTGCGAGAGGAGGTGGCCCTCGCCATCCACCGCAAGCGCGCGCCGGAGCTCCGGCTCGTGCTCGTCCCATCCCCGGAGGTGTCGCTGTGAGCACCCCCGTTCACCACTGGACCCACGAGCCGATCTCGAGCGCCCTCCGAAGGGGCCTCGGGCGGCTCGCCCGGGTCCCCGGTGTGGTGCACCTGGCGGTGATGCCCGACGTGTACCAGGCCGAGCTCATCGGCGCGGGCCTGGTGCTCGGCAGCGAGGAGTGGATCTTCCCCGAGGCCGTCGGTGGTGACATCGGCTGCGGGGTGGCCACCATCCGGATGAGAGGCGATCCGGCGCCTCTCGTCGAGGGCGACGCCGGGCCCGCTGTGCTGCGGGGTCTGGGCCGGCTGGTGCCGATCCTGCGACACCCGCGGAGCCGTGTGGCGGAGCTGCCTGATGGGCTACCACCGGCCTCGGGGCCCGGGGCGCAGACGCTGCTCCAGCGCCTGGGGCCGAGCCAGCTGGGCACCATCGGCCGCGGCAACCACTTCCTCGAGCTGCAGCAGGACGAGGACGGCGCCCTGTGGGTGATGGTCCACAGTGGGTCTCGGGCCTTGGGGCCCGCCTTGCGCGACCTGCACAAGGTGCCCGGTCCCTTGGCCGGCCTGCGGGCGGACAGCCTCGAGGGGCAGGCCTACCTGCAGGATGTGGCGCTGGCCCGCGCCTTCGCCCGGGGCAGCCGCGAGCGGATGCTCCTGGCCGCCGCTGCCCTGTTGGAGCACCTGCTGGGGCTGAAGCTGGAGCCCGACAGCCACCTCGACATCGACCACAACCACGTGCAGCGCGAGCAGCACGCCGGGCGGGCCCTGTGGGTCCACCGCAAAGGCGCCATCGCCGCCGCGCGAGGCCAACAGGGCCTGGTGCCGGGAAGCATGGGGGATCGCAGCGCCCACACCGTGGGCTGTGGCCACCCCGATGCCCTGGGCTCCTCCTCCCACGGCGCCGGCCGCCGCATGAGCCGCCGCGAGGCCCGCGGGCGCTATGATCGGCACGCCGTGGCCGACCAGTGCCGCGGCGTGGTGGTGGACCCCCGCCGCCTACGCCAGCTCGGCGAGGAGGCCCCCCGGGCCTACAAGCGCATCGACCATGTCATGAAGGCCCAGCGGGCCCTGTGTCGGGCGGTGCGCTGGGTGCTGCCGCTGTTGAGCTATCGCGGTTGAGGGGTATGATTCGGCAGGATGAACGACGAACCGAAGCAGGACTGCAGGGAGGAGCCGCGGCGCTGGCACCTGGGCGCGCTGGGGGTGGCGCTCGTGGTGAATGCAGCGGTCCTGGTGGTCGTGATGGTGCCTGGAGCCGACGATGCGCCGGGCCTCGGGCTGGTCTTCGCTCTGCTCTCCGCCGCGGTAGCGGTGGCGCTCACCTCACTGGGGGTCCTGGTGGTCCATCTCGGGTTGGCCTGGGCCCGGGCCCGCCCTTCGGTCCGCTGGCTGGGGTATGGCCTGCCCTCCGTCCTGCTGTTCTCCCTCGCCTGGCTACTAGCGCCGGACAACCCTCCGAACCAACAATGGAGCGCACCATCTCCGGTAGGCGAACACGTGGCCGACATGGGGTACCAGGACGGCCGCTGGCTGGTCACGATCCTCGACGGCCAGGGGACAATGCAGCATCAGGTCGCACCGGAGCCGCTGTGGAACTTGCACGCAGCCTACTGGTCGTGGGACGCACAGGGCCGCTTCTGGCTCTACCACAGCGACACCGGCTCGATCTGGTCATGGGAGCGCCAGGGTGACGCTTGGAGCTGGGGGCCCTGGCACGGGGACGGCTGTGACCTCGACCGGCCGCGCCCCCCCGGTCAGCTCTGGCCCGACTACGTGGATACGGAGCATCGCGTCCCTCACTGCGACTGGCGTGAGCACGCCGAGCCGCTCGATGTCATCAGCCTCGAGGACTCGCTCGAGGCAGCCTTGGCGGGCCACGTGGATGATCCCGCGCGGACAGCGGCCTTGCGAGTGGTGCTGGACAGCGAGGCCGCTCGGCTGGTCGAAGCGCTTGGTTCGCTGGGCGAGCTCGATCCCGAGCGGCTGCGAGGCGTGCTGCTGCGGCAGGTGGTCGCCAGCTTGGAGGACAAGCTGGCCCAGCAGCCACCCCTGCGGCTGGACGCCGAGGTCCTCGAGCGCACCGTGATCCGCTTCGAGGCTCGGCGCTTGGAGCGCTACGTCACCAACGGTGCATTCCCCAAGCGCTGGTTCGGCTACCTGGACCAGCGTGGCGACACCGCGGATCGGGAGCGTGTCCTCCTGGAGAGCGCCCGCTGCGCGACTCGGGTGATCAACACCTTCCAGGACGAGCGGGGCAGCTCCGTGACCGTCAACGACGCGGAGATCGCGGTGACCTTCCTGGCGGAGGGGGGCGCCCTGCTGTTGGGAGACCGCCAGCGCCTGGCGGACCGCATCCACCCCATCCACACCCTGGGGATGGACGACATCGCGCTGGTGCTGCTGGAGGACCCGGAGCTGGCCCAGCGCTTGGACGATGCCTGCGGCACTGCTCTACGGGACACGGTGCAGTACACAGAGCGGGGATGGTTCGGCCCGAGCGAGCCTGAGGAGACCCCTCCCGGCGTCCTGGGTCGCTTGGACGACGCCCACGGACACTGGGCTTGGCTGCGTCGGGAGCTGCGCTTCGAGGAAGGGGTGATCGGCACGGCCTTGATGTGGCGCTGGGAGAAGGAGCGGGCCGCGGCTATCCTCGAGGACGAGGGGCGCACGCCCCTGTACGAACGCAGCGTGGCGGAGCAGTTCGTGGTGGGCTCGCTGGTCTACAACGCGGGCCTGGCCCACGACGAGGACACCATCGCGCGCCTGCTCGCCGGCGAAGCCGGCCCGCTGCTCTGGGAGCGCTCCGAGGCCAACGCCCACCGCCGGGCCCAGCTCCCCGTGCTGCCGCCCGAGCAGCAACTGCACCAGCTGCTCCGGACCGCGAGCTACCGCGAGCAGCCCACCTCCTGGCTGGCGGCCTACCACATCGCCCAGCGACACGGCGCTTGGGAGGCCTTGATGGAGCTGACCGACCGCTTCGATGACGAGGGGATGGTCCAGTAGCTGGGGCCCCATGCGGGCCTACCAGCAACAAGGGTCAGTCTGAACGTTCCATTCCCGCGACAGGATCGGGGTGAGGGTTCCATCTGGGGCTCGAGCGGCGGTGGCATCCGGAGTGCCCTACGGACAAACGTGCGATCTCGGACGCTCTGCGTCAGACGGACAGCGCCGGTGGAACGTTCGTTGGCACCCTGTCGCCGTTGTGGAACGTTCGGGTCGATCCTCGTTGCTGACCTGGGCCCGGGCCGCTGCGGCGTGCTTGACACCCCCACTCTACGGATGTAGATCGCGCCCATCATGATCCGCATCCTCGCCACCACCCGTGCGTTCGACGCCGGCTCGACTTCGTCGAGCTTGGATTCGTCGTCGTCCGCCTGCGGAGGTGGCCCCCGCTGATCTGACGCTCCCCTAGAGCTCCAGCGTAGCGAGGCCCCCTCCGGCAACCCCGGTGGGGGCCTCGCTGCGTTCGGGGCCCAGCCCTTCACCACCTCCGGCCCGCATGTCGCAGGTCGGGACCCGGGCCGGCGATCCACGCCGAGCCCATCCCCCAGCAACTCCAATCATGGAGGAGTGAACAAGGAGGCCCACCATGGGCATCATGAACAAGCAGCACGTCAACGTCGGGACCATCGGTCACGTCGACCACGGCAAGACCACCCTGACGGCGGCCATCACCAAGCTCCAGGCCCACCGCGTCGGTGGCACGGGCATGTCCTTTGCGGACATCGACCGGGCTCCCGAGGAGCGGGCCAAGGGCATCACCATCAACACCGCCCATGTGGAGTACGAGACGGAGATCCGTCACTACGCCCACATCGACTGCCCCGGACACGCCGACTACATCAAGAACATGATCACCGGCGCCAGCCAGATGGACGGCGCCATCCTGCTCGTGGATGCCTCGCAGGGTCCCCAGAAGCAGACCATCGAGCACATCCTGCTGGCTCGCCAGGTGGACGTGCGGCACATGGTGGTGTTCGTGAACAAGGTGGACGCGGCCGATCCGGAGCTGCTCGAGCTGGTCCGGATGGAGGTGGAAGAGCAGCTGGAGAGCCAGGGCTACGGCGACGTGCCCTTCGTCTTCGGCTCTGCCTTGCTGTCCCTCGAGGCCGTGGAGGCCGGCGAGTTCGACAGCCCCGCGCTGCGCTGCATCGCCGAGCTGTTGGATGCGCTCGACCGCCACATCCCCGTGCCCGAGCGCGACTTCGAGGCGCCGTTCATGATGCCCATCGAGGGCGTGGTCACCATCACCGGCCGCGGGACAGTGGTCACCGGCCGGGTGGAGCGCGGTGTGATCACCAAGGGCGAGTTCGTGGAGCTGGTGGGCCTCGTCGACGAGGACGCCAAGCCCCGCAAGGTCGCGGTGATCGACACCCAGGCCTTCCGCAAGCACGTGCCGCAGGCGCGGGCTGGCATGAACGTAGGCCTGCTGCTCCGCGGTGTGCGGCGTCACGAGGTTCAGCGAGGCCAGGTGCTGGCTGCTCCGGGCTCCATCGCCCCCCACAGCCGCGCTCGTGCCGAGATCTTCGTGCTCACCCGAGCCGAAGGTGGCCGTCACAAGCCCTTCGGCACCGGCTACAAGCCGCAGTTCTTCTTCGGCACCACCGACGTCACGGGCACCATCGACGTGGGCGAGGTCGGACTGGTCAACCCCGGCGACCGCGCCACCATCGCTGTCACCTTGGACAAGCCGGTGGGCATCGAGGCTGGCATGCGCTTCGCCATCCGCGAGGGCGGCCGCACCGTGGGTGCCGGTGTGGTGACCCACATCGACTGAACGCTGCGGGCCGGGCTCCTCCCTTGTGGGGGGCCCGGCCCTTCTTCTTCAGGACTCGGGTTCTCCCTCGTCCCACGGGTCTGGCGAGCTTCCCCAGGCGTCCCCCTCCACCCACGGCTCGGGCTCCAGTTCGTCGCTGGGAAGCTCGAGGTCGCCGGTGGAATCTTCCTCCTCGTCCTCGTCTTCCTCCAGCGTCGCCTCCAGGTCGGACAGCACGTCGTCGAGGTCCAGGCGAGCATCGCGGCAGAGCGCGCCGAGGGTCGTGCCCGGAGGGTAGTCTTCCAGCTCGACGCCGTACCAGGCCAAGGCCTCGACAGCTTCGGGATGGGCCGCCAGCAGGCGGCCGACGCGGGTGGTGGCGGTGATGCGCATGGAGGCTCCCGTGGGTGGGAGCAGTCGACATCACACCAGGTGGATCGGGTCCCCGCTGTCAGACCGTGGGCTTGGTGATCACGAACGCGCCGTGGTTCACACCCTTGAGCCCGATGATGTGGTCGGCGTAGCGCTCGAGTTCCGCCCGGGGACCGGCCAGGGCCGACATCTCCAGGCAGTGGTCGGCGTCGAGGTGCACGTGGGTGGTGGCCAGCACGTAGTCGTGGTGAGCGTGGGCCACGTGCACCAGCTTGTCGGACAGGTCGCGCTGGGCGTGGTCGTAGCTGATGGCCACCACCCCGGTGACCCGCTCGGTGTCGTCGCTGCGCTCCACGAAGTGGGAGCGGATCAGATCGCGGATGGCTTCCGAGCGGTTGCTGTGGCCGGCCTCGTTGACGAAGCGGTCGAGGCGAGCCAGCAGGTCGGGCTCGATGGTGATGGAGATGCGCTCGAGCTTGGGCATGGTCGGCTCCCGGGTGGTCGGGCGGCATATCCCCGCGGCGGGCGGGGGTAAACCCGGCCCCTACATCGGTTTTCGCGGGGAAGGGAACCGCCCGAGCCCGTCAGCTAGTCTTCGTAGGTCGTGAAGTCGAGCTTGTACCGGAGCCAGATGTCCACGGCCATGGTCAGCGGCTTGACCATCGGCACGGTGTAGGTGTGCACCCCCTGGCTCAGCAGGCTCTCCTGAGCTCGCAGCGTGTAGGGGGAGTAGCCGCGCAGGGACATGATCAGGGGCTTGGTCATCTCCGGCCCCAGCTCTCCCAGCCGCTCCACGAAGTACTCGCTGATGTAGGGGGGCTGCAGGTAGAACGCCATCACGATCAGGTCGGTGTTGGGGTCCTGGTTGAGCAGCCGCAGGCTCTCGATCACCCGGTCGTCGTTGGCGTCGCCGTACAGGTCCAGGGGGTTCGCGACCGAGGTCTCGCCGGTGCCGTCCATGGCCTCCTGGATGCGCCGGGGCAACAGCTTGGCGAGCTGCTCGCTGGTCTGGGGCGCGAAGCGGGTGAGCTCGAGCCCGTGGGCCGTCAGCGCGTCGGCCAGCAGCACGGCGGCACCGCCGCCTACCGACACCACGGCCGCTCTGCGTCCCTTGGCCGGCTTGTGGGCCGTGAGCATGGACATGGTGTTGATGAGGAACTTGGGGTCTTCGGTGAGCTCCTCGAGCAGGTAGACTCCGGCCTGGCTGCAGGCGGCCTTGAACGCCTCGAAGCTGCCCGCCAGCGAGGCGGTGTGGCTCAGCGTGGCCGCGGCGCCACCGGCCATGCCGCCCTTGATGATGATGATGGGCTTGCGGCGGCCCACCCTGCGGGCGACCTCCATGAACTGCAGGCCGTTGCGCAGGCCCTCGAGGTAGATGCCGATCACCTTGATGCGCGGATCGTCACCCATGTTGACGATCAGCTCCGGGATGCTGACGCCACTGGCGTTGCCGCAGCTGACCCACTTGCCCACGCGCAGGTCGTCGGCCGCGGCCATCTCCAGGATCTCCATGCCCACGCCGCCGGACTGGGAGATGATGCCAACCGGGCCGGGCTTCTGGGGAAGATCGGAGCGATGGCGGGGCAGGAACAGGGTGTTCAGTCCGGAGAAGTTGTCGAACACACCCAGGCCGTTGGGCCCGATGTAGATGACGTTGTGCTCATTGGAGATGCTCTGCAGCTCCGCTTCGAGGTCGTGGCGCCCGCTCTCACCGAAGCCGTCGCTGACGATGATGGCGCCCATGCCACCCAGCTCGCAGAACTTCCGGAAGCCCTTGATGGTCAGGTCGGGGCGCACCGCGAAGACGCAGACGTCGGGCACCTCGGGCAGGGAGGCCAGGTCGGGGTAGCACTTCAGCCCCAGCAGGGTCTCCCGCTTGGGATTGATGGGGTACAGTCGCGGCACGCTGGTGGAGTTCTTGAGGATGATGCCGCCCACGGAGCCCGGTCGGGAGGCGCCGATGACGGCAACAGACTTGGCGTTGAAGACGCTGTCGAGGCTGCGGAGGCGCTCGTAGGACAGATCTTCGGCCCTGGGATGGTCGATGGGCTCGCCCAGGATCAAGCGAGCATCCACCACGCAGAAGCTCCGCTCGGCGGGCCCCTGGCCGCCCAGCGGGGCGTCGTTCGAGCCGTCGGCGTCTTCGTCGCCGCGGCTCAACGCCGCCTCGTACAGGAACACCGGGTTCAGGTCGAGCTCCTGCACATCGGGCCGGGCTTCCATGAGCTTCGAGACCTTCTTGGCCAGATCGATGGCCACGGCCTTGTCCAGGGGCGGGCCGCGGAAACCTTCGATGACCC
>CAZHIK010000167.1:0-12345 GCA_964532635.1 uncultured Enterobacterales bacterium | reverse complement strand
CCACCCTCCCCATGGACGCCGCCGATGAAGCGGCAGCCCGTGCGGTGCTGGATCAGCTGTACCGGGACTCGGGCGAGGGACTCGAGGCCACCGTCCAGGCCTGCGCGGAGGCCCTGGACGAGCTGCAGCTCATCGAACGCGAGGCCGAGCTGTCCTTCGTGATGAGCCGTCACCTGGTGGAGTCGCTGGGCTACGCCGCCCTGCACGGACTCGAGCACAACCGCGCCAGCGACGGTGAGACCGCCACCCTGGTGGGCGTGCTGGTGGGGATGCAGCGCGTCGGCCTGGTCACGCTGGACCCTGTGGGCATCGATCGGCAAGCCAACGCCTTCCACACTGAGGGGCTCGGCGTGCTGGCCAACGAGGTGCCGCCGATCCCGTTCGAGGACGAGCTGGCTGGCTTTCGCCGCTAGCCGGTCACGCGGGCGGCGGCGGCCAGGTCGGGGAAGTGTGCCTCCCGCTGCTCTTCGCGCGGCTCGCTGACGAGGGCCCGGCGCTCGCAGCCATCGCTGGCCCGGTAGTGGGTCACGATGGTCTTCGGCTGCACAGCGTCGCCGAACAGCTTCAGTCGCAGCTTCCAGCGGGTGGCCAGGCCCAGGACCGCCGCGCGCATGGCGCGCTCCTTCACCGTGACGTGGATGGTGGCGCGGACGCGGCGGTCCAGCTCGAGGGCGGCCTGGCGTTCCTTGTCGTTCACCGCGTAGCGAGCCACGGCGGGCAGCATGCAGCTCCAGACGCGCACGCGCTTCTCCAGGGTGGACATGCGCTTGTTCAGGCAGGCGTCGCGTTTCATGCCCCGCAGGCGGGTGTAGCCGCGGAAGCTGGTCTGTACGACCCGCAACATCGACGAGCCGTTGTGGGTGTAGTCCTGGCGGAAGGCGCGGTTGATCCAGCGCTCGGGGGCGTCGCCGGGGAAGTGGGGGTGGATGTAGGACAGCTCCTTCTGGCCATGCCACTCCTCCCAGCACAGGTCGTCGCGGATCAGGCCCCGCTCCTTCTGGGAGCGGTACAGCCCGGTGGTGGGCAGGGGGGTGAGCAGCATGAACTGCACGAAGTCGCTCTCGAGCTCGCACATGAAGTCGATGTCGGCCTGCATGTTGTCCTGGGTGTGGTGCTCCTGGCACAGGATGCCCGACGCCAGCACGACGATGCCCCGGTCCCGCAGCTGCTTGATGAGCGCGCGAGGATCGATGCCCACGTTCTTCTCGAAGTTGCCCTTTGTGCTGGCGGACTCCACGCCGATCCACACGAACTCCACGCCCAGCCGCTGCATGTTGTCCACGCCAAACGCGGTGATGGCCTCGGCCGAGGAGAAGATGCTGAACCGGAAGAACTTCTCGTCCCGCTCCATCAGGGCCAGCAGCTCCAGGGCCCGCTCGCGGTCCTTGAGGAAGTTCTCGTCCATGACGAAGAAGTCGTCGGTGCCCCGGATGTCTGCCAGGCGGCAGGCGGTGTCGTACAGCTGCTGCCCGGAGCCCAGGTAGGCGGTGTAGCTCTTGCCGAAGAAGTGCGAGGTCGAGCAGAAGCCGCAGCCGTTCACGCAGCCCACGCCAGGCACCAGCAGCGAGGCGGCCTTGTTGGGCAGGTTCACGCCCATGATTGCGGCGCTCTCGGCGCTGGGCAGGGCCGGGTGCTCGATGGGGGCGCAGGGGTCCTGGCCCAGGTGCTGGCGCAGCCAGCGGATGCCCTCGCCCTTCACCACGTGATCGCAGTCGATGAGCTGATCGATCTCCTCGATGGCGGCGCCGTGGCCGCCCAGCACGATGGTCGCGTCGGGCTGGTGCAGCCGCACCAGGCGGGCCATCTCGCGAGCCTTGACGAAGTTGGGGGCGATGAAGCTGATGCCCACGATGTCGTAGGTGTTGTGTTGCAGCTCCTGCTCGAAGCGGTCCTTGCTCGGGAAGTCGAGCACCGTGGTGTCCGCGTCGATGTTCTCCGCCAGGAAGTACAGGCCGAAGCTGCGATGCTGGTGGCGGAAGCTGGCGATGCCCTGGGCCTTGGTGACCTGGTTGTGGAACAGCTCCATGACGTTCTCACGGCGACCGTAGTCATCGTCCACGCCAAAGGGACCGAACACGCCGCTCAGCAGGATCTTCTTCTTCTCGGACAGCAACATGGTTCACCTCTTGGGTCAGGGGGTGAACCTACGGCTGGTCTTTCATGGAAGATTCACGGCGCGCCTCGAAGCTTGTCGCGGGCTGTCACGGGGTGGCTGTGGTCATCCAGGCCCAGGGTGCTCCCGGCTCGAGATCCTGGAACGCACAGGGCCCCCATCGCTCCCAGCGGGGATCCGCCTCGAGGGCGGTCATCAGCTGCTCGCGCACCGGCTGCATGGGGGCGTCCATGTTGCCGAAGCAGACGTCGAACAGGAACCGGCGGCCCTCGGCGCGGGGAGGCAGCTCGAGGGCCCAGGGGCTGGGCGCGTCGGTGCGCAGTGGCGTGTGCAGTAGCTCGACACGGTCCAGCATGAAGGCGGTGGAGAAGCGGGCGTGGGTCAGGTCCACCACCTGGTCGTCGGGGCCGACGATGTTGGCCAGCGCCAGCATGGCCTGGCTGCCCCTGCGGTTGGAGGGCGGGGTGTCCTGAGGGACGCTGTAGTGGTGAGCCATGGCCGCGCCGCTCATCGCTTGACCCAGGGGCAGCGTGGGCGCCACCAGCACAGCGGCCAGCAGGGCCACAGGCAGGCCCAGCAGGGGCGCGGCTCGGGCTCGAGGAGTCGCCGGGCGCAGTAGGGCGGCCGCGCCGCAGAGCGCCAGGGTTGGCAGCAGCACCAGGGACGGCAGGAAGTAGCGGTAGGCCTGGGGCAGCGAGCGCAGGGAGCCCAGGGCCAAGCCGGTGACGGCCAGCACCAGTACGGCGGCCAAGACGTGGGGGAGCTTGTTGCCGGGGCGTCGAGTCCAGGCCCCGGCGGCCAGGCCAGCGGGGACGGCCAGCACCAGCCAGCCGAGCCACGACCAGCTCAGGGCGTGCCGCAGGTAGGGCACCAGCTGGGCCCAGTCCAGGCCGAAGCGGCCGCCTACGCGGCTGGCGTCCAGCAGGAAGGCGAGGGTCCAGGGTAGCCCCCGCAGGGCGCCGGGCTGGCCCACCACCCAGCTGCCGCCCGTGGGCTCGAGGGCAGCGCCCGAGATGGGGTAGTCCAGCCAGCCCACGCTGGCGCCCCGGTGCTGGGCCATGTGCTGGTGCACCACCATCACGGCGGTCTCGAGGGACACGGCGTGGTGGTAGTGGCCGTAGATCCACCACATGGCCACCAGGGGGATCGCCACGGCCAGGCCATGCAGCAGCACCGTGGGCCGCTCCTTCCAGGCACGCCAAGCCAGGCCCAGGGCCAGCAGCGCCAGGGCCAGCACGGTGGTGGTGAACGCCCGGTAGGAACAGGCCATGTTCAGGGCCAGGGTGAGGCCTGCGGCCCCGTGGGGCAGCCAGCCTCCCCGCAGCAGGGCCCAGGCGGCAGAGGCGAGGGCCAGCACCCCCAGGGTGGTGCTCAGCATGTAGTCGCTGGGGGCTCCCATCTGGTGCTGGAAGGCGGGCAGGGTGCCCACCAGCAGGGCCGCGGCGAAAGCCACACCGGCCGGGGCCAGCTGACGAGCCAAGGCGTACAGGGCCACGGGCAGCAGGCCCGCAGCCACCAGGCCCAGGCCCATGGCCGCGGCGTAGGGGGCCAGCTCAGCCCCCTGGGCGGTGCGGGCGGCCAGCCAGGCCCACAGGGGGTAGCGGAAGGGCGGGACGTAGCCCAGCTCCGGATCGAGCCAGTGCACCACGAAGCCCAGGTACTCGTGCAGGTCGTTGGCGATGGGCAGGCCCTGGGGATTGGCGGTGCCCTGAACGCGGAGGGCAAGGGCCAGGCCCCAGGCCAGGATCAGTGCCGGGAGCAGCAGCTCGACGCTGCGGCGTAGGGCCGGGCGCACTGCCAGCTGCTCTTCGGTCAGCCGCGCAGGTCGCCAGCGTGCCAGGGCCAGGGCGACGGCTCCCGCAAGCACCGTCGTTCCCACCAGCACGGCCATCGACCCATCCAGGGCGGCGGACGGATCGAGGGTGCTCAGGGGGTCGACGTTGGGCTGCCAGGGCATGGGGGGAGATTACTCCCCCGAAAGCTCCAGCGCCCGGCTCACCAGGGCGCGGAACTCCGCCCGGTAGCCGTGGGGGTCGCGCGCGGCGCCCCCACGGGCCAGGTGCTGCACCATGGCCCAGCTGGCCTGGCCGGAATGGGGCGAGTCGCGCAGTAGCATGCCAAAGGCGGCGACCCCTGCGGCGTGACGGAAGTCCTCGGAGGCGTGCTCCCAGGCGATGCCGCCGTCGGTCACCCCGAAGCTGAGCAGCTCGCTGCGCTGTGCGTCGGGCTGCTTGTAGCGCAGCTTCACCGTCATCAGCTCTCCACTGGCGGCGGCCTCGGTGGTGTTCTGCGGCTTCTGGTACTTGAGGATGGGCGATCCGTGCACGGCCAGGTCGGTGCCGGCGGGGACCACTTCGTACAGGGCGGTGACGGTGTGGCCCGCACCGATCTCGCCGGCGTCCTTGGTGTCGTCGTCGAAGTCCCGAGCTGCCAGGCTGCGGTTCTCGTAGCCGATGAGCCGGTAGGCGTGGACCTCCATGGGGTTGAACTCCACCTGGATCTTCACATCCTTGGCGATGGTGACCATGGTGCCGCCGCGCTCGGTGACCAGCACCTTGCGGGCCTCGTCCAGGTCGTCGATGTAGGCGTAGTTGCCGTTGCCGTGGTCGGCCAGCTGCTCCAGGGTGCCGTCCTGGATGTTGCCCATGCCGAAGCCCAGCACGGTGAGGAACACGCCGCTCTTGGCCCGATCCTCGATGAGCTCGAGCAGCTCGCCCTGGTCGGTTTCGCCCACGTTGAAGTCGCCGTCGGTGGCAAAGATGACCCGGTTGCCGCCGCCCTCGATGCAGATGGCTGTGGCAGTCTCGTAGGCCAGCTGGATGCCGGCGCCGCCCGCGGTGGAGCCGCCGGCGCTCAGGCGGCCCAGGGCCTTCAGGATGGCGCCGTCGTCCTCACCGCTGGTGGCGGGGAGCACCAGCCCGCTCGAGCCGGCGTAGACCACGATGGAAACCCGGTCTCGCTCGTCCAGCTCGTGCACCAGCAGGCGGATGGCCTGCTGGAGCAGAGGCAGCTTGTTCTGAGCGGACATGGAGCCGGAGACGTCCAGCAGGAAGACCAGGTTGCTGGGGGGCAGCTCGCCTTCGTCGATGACCTGGCCCTTGATGCCGATGCGTGCCAGGCGGTGCTCCGGCTGCCAGGGGCAGCTGGCGATCTCGACGTGGGTGGCGAAGGGGGCGTCGCCCACGGGCGGGGCGTAGCCGTAGTCGAAGTAGTTGATCAGCTCCTCGATGCGGACGGCGGAGGCCGGGGGCAGGGTGTGGTGCTCGAGGAAGCGACGCACGTTGCTGTAGCTGGCGGTGTCCACGTCGATGGAGAAGGTGGACAGGGGCTCGTCGGTGACCAGCTCGTAGTCGTTGTGGCTGATGGGGTTGTACTGTTCGGTAGCGGCGACTTCGCCCATTCGCTCGGCGGCTTCCTTCTCTCGCCTCTCCTTCTGGACACCGAAGTCGTCGCCGCCGACCTGGATCAGGCGGTAGCGGGGCTTGTCGTAGGTCTTCATGCCCGTGATGGGATCGATGTTGCCGGAGCTGGCCGCTCGATCGCGGGCGCTGTTGCCGTCCAGGCCCCGCCACTCCGCCGCGCCGTGGCCCGGCGAGGCCTGGCCCGAGGGGTAGGGCTCCAGCTCGGACATCAGCGAGGATAGCTCGTCTCCATCGGAGGCGGTCGATGTGGGCGGGCCATAGGATGCCGAGGAGCTGAGCTTCGACACGGACGGGGCGTTCATCCTGACCGAGACCATGGACACGAACGCACCACCGAGGAACACCGCGGCCACAGCGCCCAGGGCGGTGACGCGCAGGGCCCAGATGCGGCGGCGGCTACGTGGCTTCTCCGGCAGTTCGACCACCTGGGGCTCCTCGCGCTCCGGGGGCGGCAGGGGGACAGGGGTGGCCACCGGCGGCAGCACCGGGGCCTCGAGCCGGTCTCGGGCTTCGGCCGCGTCGAGGATGCGCTGGCGTTGATCGTCGTGCAGCTCCGGCTCTTCGAGCAGGGCCTCCTCGGCCAGGGCAGCCAGCTCTCGCAGCTGCTCCACCATGTCGCGGGCGGAGGGGCTGCGACGCAGCAGCGCCTCGACCTCGGTCGCTTCTTCCGGGGTGCACTCGCCCAAGGCGTAGGCGGTGAGGACGGTCTCGTCGATGGCGCGCGTCATGACCGCACCTCCTGGACCCGGGGGGAGGGGGCGGCCATCTGCACCCGCAGCGTGGCCATGGCGCTGGTGATCAGCTTGCTGACGCGGCCGAGTGAGGTGTTCATCTCGGCGCTGATCTCGCGGTAGCTCTTGTGTTCACGGAACTTGAGGCGGAAGGCGCGCTGCTGATCGGGAGGCAGGCCCTCGAGCAGCTCGAGCACCCGGGCGTGGGCCAGGCGGCGGGCCGCCAGCTCGCTGGGCCCCTCCTGGCCGCTGGCCAGCGTCGCACGCTTCGCGTTGTCCAGGGCTCCCATGCGTCCCTCCTTCCGCGCGATGTCGATGGCGCGGTTGCGGCAGACGGTGAAGAGCCAGGCCTCGAGGTGGCCTTCGATCTTGGCGCGGTCCGCTTGGCACATTCGCATGAAGGTGTCCTGGACCACATCGCGGGCCCGGTTCGCGTCTCCGCGTAGTAGGCGCGCGGCGTAGCGGACCAGGGGTGCCTCGTACTGCTCGAGCGCGCTGCGTATCCAGGCGCTGTGCGTTTGGACGGGCTCGCCCATGCTCGACCTCGGGGCTGGCGAGGGCCGCGAAAGGCGACCTCAGACTGGCAACGTGCGGGGGGGGATGCTGTTCACGCTCACCGTAATCTTTTCGAGGGCTGGCGCCGCATCGACGGAGCTTGTATTAGCAGACCGCGCGGTAGATTCTTTGCGTTCCCGCGCCAGGTCCGTCCATGCTCCTGCCCGAACCCCACCCGATCACGGCCCTGTTGATGGGCATCGGCCTGCTGGCCCACGTGGGCCTGGGCGAGGGCCGCCTGGTGCCGGTGGGCCGGCTGCAGTACGCCCTGCAGTGGCTGTATGCGGCGGCCGAGCCGACCGCCTTGCGGGTGACGGACTGGCTGATCCGCCAGCGCTGGGCCTCCGAGACCCGGCCGGGGCGTGCCTTGCTACAGGCCCTCGCCATCGCCAGCCGCTGGCTGCCCCATGGGGAGGTGCTCACCACCGACGCCGCCGTGCGACTCGCGCACTGGCTCGAGGCGGTCGAAGGCCCGAAGGGGGCGCGGCTGGCGGTGGGCCCCTGTGTCTGCCAGCGGGCACTCGGCCGCTGGAAGGAGCCCAGCTGCAAGGACGTGGTGCTGCTGTACGGGGCTGAGGTCTACACCCGGCTCGAGGTCGGCTACCGCCTCATCGACGCGGAAGAGGCTGCCGCGATCTTCCGTCGCTGCGGCGAAGCCGGGCTGGTCCACACCGCGGACTTCTGTATGCAGTCGGGCCGCTGGACCTTCGTGGTCTGCAACTGCGACGCGGAGATCTGCGTGCTCACCCGGGCCCACAAGCTCACCGGGCGCTTCCTGGTCCCGGGGCCCGAGCGGACGGTCCACGATCCCGAGCGCTGCAGGGGAGCCGCGGGTTGCGGGGCTTGCATCGAAGCCTGCATGTTCGATGCCATGGCGGCCCGCGAGGGCCGGGTGGAGCTGCTGGACGATCGCTGCCTGGGCTGCGGCCGCTGCGTCGATGTGTGCCCAGGGGCGTTGAGCATGGAGCCCCGCCCCGGAGGCGGTCACCTGCCCGAGATACGCTGAGCCTCCCGGAGGTGCCCCGTGTCCCTGCTCGACATCCGTCCCGCCCATTCCAGTGATACCGCCGCTGTGATGCGGGTCGAGCGCGAGGCCTTTCGCCAGGACGAGGAGGCTGATCTGGTCCGCCTGCTGCTGGCGGATCCGTCCGCCGAGCCCTGCGTGAACCTGCTCGCCTTCCAGTCCGGGAAGCCCATCGGACACGTGCTGTTCACCCGTGCCGAGCTCGACGGCCCGGGCCTGTCTCCCAGGGCCGCGCTCCTGGCTCCCCTGGCCGTGGTGCCCGAGGCCCAGGGGCGGGGCGTGGGCGCGGCGCTGGTGCACGCCGGGCTCGAGCGCCTGCGCAGCGACGGAGTGGCCCTGGTCTTCGTGCTGGGCCACGCCGACTATTACCCTCGCTGCGGCTTCGAGCCGGCCATGCCCCACGGTCTGGCGCCACCCTACGCGCTGCGCGACGAGCACCAGGACGCCTGGATGGTCCAGGCCCTGCAGCCCAGGGTGTTGGGGCACGTGAAGGGCACGCTGGTACCCGCCGAGTGCATCCGGCCCCGGCACTACTGGGGGCCGTGAGCCGTCAGTTGGGGGCCACCCAGCAGCATTGGCGGCGGTTCTGGCACCCGGATGCTCGGCCGTCGAAGACAGCTGCCATGCGACGGACTCACAGCGCTACCACCATGCGCCCCGGATAGAGCCACACCAGGGCCCTTCCGACCCTCTGCACGCTGATCCTCCCCGTGTGCACCAGGCGCAGGTGGCACACCGGGCACAGCGTGATCCCGTTGTCCAGCTCATCACCACCCCCATCTTGCCGAAACACGATGTGGTGGGCCTGCACGCGCAGCGAACGGCGTCCACATTCGGGGTTCCTGCAGGTGTACCGGTCCCTCTCCTTCACCCTCGCGAACCCGTGCTGCCGCTCGAGCTTCACTTGCCGGAGAAACCACCGCGCCGCTTCGGGCAGGTTCACGTGCACTCGATCGAAGCTGGGCACCGGATCGGGAACCCAGGCTGCATAGACCGCTACCCGGACCCAGGACGGGCTGCCGGTATCTGTCGCAGCGTCTGTGGCCGGCACGACGTCGCGGGCAACCTGGATGGCGCGCTGGTAGCGGTGGACCAGCTTCTCGCCCTCGGAGCGGGTCGATCGCCCCGCGAGCTTCACGGCCCGGCGCAGCTCGGCGATGCCCGTGTGGCGGGCGATGTCGAGCCAGTCGCCGACGGTGGCCTCCTCCGCGATGGTGGCGACGAGCCGGGCCCTTGCCAGGTCCAGCCCATCATCGATGGCCTCGGCCAGCAGGGGCAGGATTCTCAGCTCGCGAGCGAGGGCGCGGTGGCGCTCGAGCTGGCGCACGGACATGCGCAGGCCCTTTGCGGCCAGCTCGGCCAGGGACGAAAATCCCATCTCGTGGTGGAGCCCCTTGCTGGCGACGAGGTCGAAGGCCTGGCCCAACAGCACCACCCGGCTGCGCTGGGCCACCTGGGCCTGCTCGAGGAGGTGGAGGGCGTGGGGTAGATCCCGGGGCTGGACCCAGACCCCCAGGAGCGGGGTGGCCGGATCGGGTAGGCCGCACCACTTCGGGGCGATGCGCTTGGCAGGGACCGGCGGGTCGGCCTTGGCGCGAGCCACCAGATCCCGCCCGTCCACACGTCGTCGCCAGCTGTCCAGGATGAAGAAGTCGGCTTCGGAAGCGGGCAGAGACCTGCCCGCCAGCAGGCCTGCCAGCTGCCGCGCGCGATGGATGTCCCTAAGCTCTGTGCGCTCGAGGGAGACGGCGCGGACGGTGACGGGCGGGAAGCGCCGAACCTGCGGCCGCCGGGGCAGCCCGCGGCCGCCCCCGGTCTTGGCCTGCTCCAGCCACGTGACTTGCTCTTCGCGGGAGACCGCCCCGGCGGCCTTGACCGCCACGGTCAGAGACAGCTCACCCCTACACACAGCAGCCAGCACCAGGGGCAGTTCGGACTCCACCAGCCGGATCAGATCCCGCAGCCAGGAGTCACCGACCGCGACGCATTCACGGAACAACGCCCGATGGGACGGATACCCGCAGTCGGCCGGGTCGACGGTCTTGATCCACGCGCACAGCCGCGCGATGCGCAGGGCGACCGCGTTGCCGGCGCCCGCCAGATCACGCATCACCTCGAGCAGCCGCTCGGCTTCGGCCTGGCGCTGCGGGGAGTCGAGCTGAGCCGGCTCCACCGACGCGGGCAGCCCCGTCCCCACCCCGGCCCCACCATCCGCCTCCACCCCGCCCTCGAGCGCAGTCCGCTCGGGTCGTCGCCGCGTCCGTCCGCACGGGTGGCGTTGGCGCATATCGCGCCTCTTGGAATGGTTTTTGGGCATCGTCCTTGTGTGGACAAGGTATCCCCCCCAGGCGTCCGGTCAATCACCCGGCCGGACAGAAAATGTCCGTTGAATGGTGCGTTCCGGGTGACATGGGTTGAGCCCACCCAGGCTTACATCCCCGTCACCGTTCCAGCGGCCATGCTCACCGTGCAGTAGTGGTTGTAGCTGTTCTCGCCCTCGATGCCGCGCTTGTCGGACCAGGCCAGCAGGCTGTCCAGGTAGACCTTCACCGTGACCAGGTTCTCACCCTGGTAGTCCGGCGTGGAGCCGGTGTAGTCGTGCACCCAGACCTCGAAGTCCCCGTCCTGGGGTTGGTCGATGTTGATGTTCTCGGGGCCGACGCCCGGGATGTCGTCGAGGTCCAGGGCGGGATCGTCGCTGGTGTCGCCCACGACGCCCCAATCGGGACCGCCGCCGACGCAGTTCATGTAGTAGCAGTCGGAGTTCGTCTCCAACTCTCCTCCCGGCGCCAGCAGGTGCAGGTCCATGTCGTCGTCGGGCTCGGTCCAGTACATCTCGATCCACAGAGCCTGGCCGGGTGTGGAGGTCAGCCAGACCGTCGCGGGCTGGTAGGTGGTGCCCTCTGTGTCCTCCACGACCAATTGTACCTCGTAGTCACCGGCCAGGTCGGGGGTCAGCTCGGAGGTCGGGCCGTTCGTGCCGACCAGGCGCGTCGTGGAGCCTTCGGGCTGGGAGATCAAGGACCAGCGATACTCGGCGATCTCGACCGCTGCCTCGCCGGCGTCGAAGACTGCGGTCTCGAAGGGGGGCGACACCACCGAGGGCGTGACCGTCGGGGCGACAGGGGGCGCTCCGGTGTCGTGCTGGGGGGCAACGTCACCCTCGGAGTGGGTGTCGGTGTCTCGCGGTGTGGCCGGCTCGCCGGTCTCCGATGGGTCCGTGCTGAACAGGGCGCTTTCGTTGAGCGCACACGCGGCCATCAGCAGCAGTGGCAGGATCGGGAGCCTGGACATGGTTTCTCCCCGGAGGTCGAGAGCGAGCATCATCATAGTGCTGCTCGTGCGGAATCTCGATCGGAACATCGGGTTAGTCGGCCCCCAGACCCGGGAGGGATCGTGCCGTTCACCTCGCTGCTTCTGCTGGGCTCCGCCACCGCCTTGGAAGCCCCCACGTTGATCCTGGATCTACATCGCGGCGTGAGCGACGTCCGCGACACCACCCTGGTGTCCACCCCAACCGTTGGCTGGGCCAAGCGCGGCGATGTCACATTGCTCCGCGACTTCGCCGGAGCCACCGAGGTGGGCCTGCTGGTGCACCACCGCATCACCGGCCCACAGGAGCGCTGGCTGGGCGAGGCCGCGATGGGTGCCACCTGGGGCTTGGCCTTGGCCGGCCACGCCACCTACCTGCGGGCCGCGCGGGTGCTCGGCGCCGATCCTGGGCACGCGCTCTCCCTGACGGTCACCCCCTTCTCCGTGGATCGCCTGCGGCTGGGCTACAGCGACGATCTCAGCTGGAAGGTCGCCCCCGACGAGCTCCCTGCCCAGGACACCAATCCCGCGTTGCGGCTGCAGTACGACCACCGCGGCTCCTACGCCTTCGTGGGCAGCAGCACGTCCTACGGCAACGAGGAGCGCGATGGGGCCGCCCGCATCGGCTCCTTCTGGGGGCTGGCGGTCGGGGGTGGGCTGCAGCGTTGGACACCGCTGCTCCTCGAGGCCGGGGTCGCCCGCTACCGCCAGGATCAGGTCACCACCGTGCCCTCCGCCGACGATCCCCTCTACGGTGAAGACCTGGTGGCCCGGGGCTTCTCGGCCCAGCTGGGTTGGCGTTCCAGCGAGCGGTTGCCATTCTCCCGCACCCGCGCCCTGCAGCTCGAGCGCGGCCTCCCCGAGTTCCTGGAGCCCGGCTTCGTGGCGCTCGAGCCCGTCGAGGGCTTCGCGGCCCGGGTCCAGGCCGAGCTCGGCGGGCGCAGCCACCCGCTGGTGTCCGCCGAGGGCTCCGAGCTCGAAGACGAGGCCGGCCTGGCCGGCGACATCGAGCTGCTCCTCGCCTTTGGCGGCACTCGCATCGGGCTGGACGCCAGCTACCAGGATCTGGCCTGGGTGGTCTTCGACAACATGGGCATCGGCGCGGGCTTCGCCACCCCGGACAGCGTCGAGGTGGCTCCGCAGCTGGGCGCCCACCTTCGCCTCGCACAGGTCTTCCCGGAGCCGGGC
>CAZHIK010000166.1:0-12426 GCA_964532635.1 uncultured Enterobacterales bacterium | reverse complement strand
CGTCCCTGCAGGGTCGCGGGGAAAACCTCCGCCGATTCCCTGGCATCCTCTTGCGTCTATCTCCGCCCCATAGAACAGCAGGAAGCGTGCCAGCAGGATTCCGGTCTCTCAACGTGTTGGAATCCCAGGAGACCGCGGTGAAGTGGGTTCGCAGCTATTGCTCTTGACGCTGCAAATCACGACATTCATGTCATGGTGTTTCGGGCCGTTTCTGCTCCGCAGTGGGCCGGGAGTCGTGAAAGCGCAATGAAAAAGCGATCAATCGAGCATGTGTCGCCTTGGTTTCGCATCGTGACATGTATGCCGTGGTCAAAGCTGGGTGCGGGCCGGCAGGGGGGCGAAAAGGCGCGAAGAAAACCCATTACTATCCTTGCAGGTCCCTCGGAGTGAACATCGTGACCTGAGAGTCACGGCTCGACGGGCAGGCTCCAGGCGCCGAGGTCGGCGGCCAGGGCATCCACCAGCTCGCGCTCGCCCGCGAGGCCGTACAGGCGCGCATTTGCAGCCCTCAGCTGGGCGTTCATGCCTCGCAGTGATGCCTTCAGGAGCCGCAGTGCCAGGCGGCGACCCATGGGGTCGTCGCCCGGCTCGAGCAGGCGACCGGGGAGCAGCAGGCAGGTGCTCGCTTCCCTGGCCATGGCGGTCGTGGGGTAGGGGATGCCCCCGATCACCGCCGCCAGACCCAGCAACGCAACGGGCTCCACGTATGCGATGTTCTCCTGCCGCTTGTCCGGACGAAGCTTGCTGATGCGCAGGCGACCTTCGAGCAGCACAGCCATCTCCCGAGGCGCCAGTCCTTCGTGGAAGACGGCGAAGCCCGGGGGGTAGCGCCGGAGAACCACCCGCTCTTCGAGCCACGCCTGCTCCTCCAACGCCAGCGGACCCAGGAGGCTGGTCAGGATCTGGGCGAACTCGACGCTCACAGCTTGCTCCTGAGGGACTCGAGCCAGCCCAACAGGCCTCCTCTGCGGCGGTCGGTTCGACCGGGCAGTTGGTGCAGCTCGCGGGCATCGACCGCGGCGGCGGCGATGCGATCGTTCATGGCTCCTATGCGGCGCGCCATGCTCCGCGACGCGATCTCGAGCATCCACACCAAGATCGGGTCCGCTTCGCGATCGAGCTGTTGGAAGCGCTCGTGGTCGAGGGAGAGCAGGACGGCCTGGCGCTCGCAGGTCACGGTCGCGGAGCGCGGGGCGGTGTCGAGCATCCCCATCTCGCCGATCACCTCGCCGGGATTGACGCGGCCGAGGGTGATGATGGCCCCCTCGCTGGAGGCGGTCGTGACGAGCAGGCTGCCGGAGAGCAGCAGGGCCATCCGCTCCGGTGGGGCTCCCTGGGCGAACAGGACCTCCCCGGGGGCCAGGTTCAGGGTGGTGGTCTGGGCGATGGCCCGCTTGCGCTCGGCGCGGGACAGGGTCCTCGCCTCGGGGAGCCGCTCCAGCATGGTTCGTACGGTGACCGCCATGATGGAAACCTAGCGGCCGCGTGGGGCGGGGACCACAACCCTGTGCATCCTGCTTGCAGGTGCACGCGGCGCCGCGTAGAACTCATCATCCGTTCGCGTCGGAGGCCCCGTGGCACTCACCATCGAGGAATACGGCCTGCTCGAGGACTTCTCGGTCCTCTTCTCCGGAGGCCTGGACAGCACCGCCGTCCCATTGATGATCGGGCCGCACACGCGCGGCGACATCCACCTGCTCACCTACATGCACCGGTACGGTTCGCTCTTCAACGAGTGGTCGCGGCACCAGATCGAGCCACTGCGGCGTGTGCTGGGCCCTCGGGTCTACCACCAGCTCATCGACCACTCCCACACCTGGCGCGCCATCTCCGCCTCTCGGATGTTGCTCGATGCGGTGAAGTACCGCGGACACTTCGTCTGCTGCCTGGGCTGTCAGAGCGCGATGATGACCGAGACCATCGCCTACAGCCTCGAGCGCAACATCACCAATACCTTCATCTGTTCGAGCGTCGGTGGTGAGTACGCGGTGATGTCCATGCCCATGACCCGAATCCGCAAGGCGTCGTTCTACGAGCGCTTCGGCATCCGCTACAACGCGCCGCTGCTGGATCTCGGGGTGCGCAAGGTCGAAGAGCGTGAGGTGGCCAAGCAGGCCGATCTGCTCCCTGGCTGGGGCCGTCGTCGAAGCCACAACGGCCACCAGCCCATCTGCCTGCTGGGCTTCCAGCACAGCCTCGACGTGGTGGCAGATGTCCACACCACCTACAATCCCGCCCTGGTCTCACGCTTCCTCGAGGACAAGTTCCCCGTCATGGAGCGCCTGATCCGGGAGCGCCTGGTGGAGCGGGGCTTCGATCCCGACGAGCTCATCGAGCGCAACCTCGCCAAGCACGCCCGGGAGCAGGCTCGCATCGACGCCGCCCGGGCAGAGAAGGGCTGGGCCCTGCCGGCTTGATCTGGCCCCTCTATTCGTCCGCCAGGTAGCCCAGGGATCGGAGCTGCTCCATGGCCTCGGGGGTGAGGGGCGCGGTGCGCTGGGGGAGTTGGCGCAGGTCGAGGTCGCCGCGCAGCTGCCTGGCGGCTTCGATCAGCGGAGGGGCGAGCTGTTGTGCGATGGCTTCGTCCTCGATGCGGGCATCGGACTGTGCCCCGTCATCGAGCTGGAAGACGTTGGCCACGCGGGTGTGGAGGTTGACGATCAGGCGCTGGTCTCCCTGGGTGAGGGCCAGGCGTGGTGGGCCATAGAGGCAGTCCTCGGAGAGCACGGCGCGTTCGCCGGGCGGCAGGGCTCGGAGATCGTCGCCCCTCGCCTGTGGTGGTGCGGTCGCGCCCGCGGTGGCCAGCAGGGTCTGGAACAGGTCGGCGTGCTGCACCAGGCGGTCATCTCGCCCCGGCGCGAGTCCCGGCACACGCAGCAGCAGGGGAACACGGATCAGCTCGCCGTACAAGGCGTGGCCGTGCTCGAAAGCGCCGTGATCCCACAGCTCCTCGCCGTGGTCGGCGGTGACGGCCAGCACTGTGCGATCCCAGCGGCCCTGTGCACGTAGTCCGGCCACCAGCTCCCCGATGGCCTCGTCGGCAGCGAGGACCTCCTCGTCGTACAGGCGTCGGATCCAGGCCTGCTGTTCGGGCTCGAAGCTCTTCACCCAGCGGGCGTTGGTGGCCAGCTCGGTGGCAGAGAAGAACAGCAGGTCCACCGGAGGCTCCTCGGGGCCGGTGAAGCGTCGCTGCAGGTGGGGGGGCGGCAGGTACGGGTAGTGGGGCTCCATGATGTGGACGAAGGCGAAGGCAGGCTGCTCGCTGGCCTCGAGCCAGGCCAGCGCGGCCCGGACGGTGTCGGCGGCGTTGCGCCCCTCCCAGGCCCCGGAGCCGTGGTAGTCGTAGACCTCGAAGCCCTTGTCGAGAGCGAACTCGGGCGCCATGTAGGTGTTGTTGACCCAGGCTCCAGTGCGGTAGCCCTGCTGGGCCAGCAAGCTGGCGAGGGTGGGGAGCTGCTCGTCCATGCGGTTGAAGCGCAGCACATCCTTTGGATCGCGGGTGGCCTGGTGCTCACTGGGCAGTCTTCCGGTGAGGATGGAGGCCATGGCGGGCAGGGTCCAGCCTGCGTGGGCCAGCGCGCGTTCGAAGACCTGCGCCTCGTTCGAGAGCGCGTCGAGGGTGGGGGACGTGGCACGGGAGTGGCCGTACAGGGAGAGGTGATCGGCGCGCAACGTGTCCACCACCACCAGCACCACGTCGGGCTGCGGGGGCGGCGCCGGGGTGGTGGCGCTGCAGGCCAGGAGCAGAGGAAGCATGGGGAGCACGGGGAGCATGCGTGGAAGATAACTGCCAGGTTACCCCTCGGTCCCCTCCCCGTGGCCCTGCTCACCGGTCCGGCGCTCCGCTCTTCCCGCGCACCCAGCTGGTGGCAGGCTTCGAGCAACGGAGGTTCACATGTCAGGAATCGCAGCGGACATCACCACACTCATCGGCGGCACTCCCCTGGTGGAGCTCACCCGCCTCGGAGCCGGTCTGCCCGGCCGAGTCGTGGCCAAGCTCGAGAGCTTCAATCCTGGCGGTAGCGTCAAGGATCGCATCGCCCTGGGCATGATCCAGGCGGCTGAGGAGCAGGGTGTGCTGGGGCCCGACGCCACAGTGGTCGAGCCCACCAGCGGAAACACCGGCATCGGCCTGGCCGTGGTCTGCGCGGCACGGGGCTACCCCCTGGTGCTCACGATGCCCGAGACCATGAGCATAGAGCGACGCAAGCTGCTTCGCGCTCTGGGGGCGCGCCTCGAGCTCACCCCCGGCGGGCAGGGCATGAAGGGCGCCATCGCCCGCGCCCACGCCCTGCTCGAGGTGATCCCCGGCTCGGTGATGCTCGATCAGTTCCGCAATCCCGCCAACCCCGCCGTGCACCGTCGCACCACCGCCCTCGAGATCTGGGACGACACCGAGGGCGCGGTTGACGTCGTGGTCTGTGGTGTGGGCACCGGCGGTACCGTCACCGGCCTGGCCGAGGTCCTCAAGGCCCGCAAGCCCGGGCTGCGAGCGGTGGCCGTGGAGCCCGCCGGCTCGGCTGTGCTCTCGGGCGCCGAGCCGGGCTCCCACCGCATCCAAGGCATCGGCGCGGGCTTCGTGCCCGAGGTGCTGGACACCGGGGTACTGGACGAGATCGTCCCCATCGAGAGTGAGGAAGCCGGGTTGATGGCGCGCCGCCTCGCGCGGGAGGAAGGCATCCTGGCTGGCATCTCCTCGGGGGCTGCGGTGGCCGCCGCCCTGCGCATCGCCGCACGCCCTGACAGCGCGGGAACCCTGATCGTCGCCGTGCTGCCTGACACCGGCGAGCGCTACCTAAGCACCTGGTTGTTCGATGAATCGGAACTCACCTGATCCCCCCGATCCCCGGCACCCTGGTCCAGTGCTGGGCCACGCCGGCGAGCTGTTCCTGGGCGAGGTGGTCGAGGCGCTGTGCGCCGACTCCAGCTCCAGCCTCGCCTCTCCTCGCCAGCGCTGTCGCCGCAAGCTCCCTTCCCGCGATCGGCTCGTGGAGCTGGTGGAGGATCTTCGCTCGGTCCTCTTTCCCGGCTACTTCGGTACTCAGGATCTGACCGCCGAGACCATGCGCTTCCAGGTGGGTTCCACCCTTGATCGGGTCTCTCGCGTGCTCGTGGAGCAGGTGGAGCGGGGCCTTGCCTACGCCTGTGTGGAGCAGCCCGAACACTGCCAGCGCTGCGATCGACAGGCCATCGAGCTGTCGGACGCCTTCCTGCGTCGTCTCCCCGCCGTCCGCCGCAAGCTCGCGATGGACGTGACTGCGGCCTTCGAGGGCGATCCGGCGGCCACCAGCCCCGACGAAGCCATCTTCTGCTACCCAGGGGTCCTGGCCATCACCAACTACCGCCTGGCCCACGAGCTCCACGTCCTCGGCGTGCCCCTCATCCCCCGCATTATCACCGAGCACGCCCACAGCATCACCGGCATCGACATCCACCCTGGGGCCACCATCGGGGAGCGCTTCTTCATCGACCACGGCACCGGCGTGGTGGTGGGTGAGACCTGCATCATCGGCGACAGGGTGCGCATCTACCAAGGCGTCACCTTGGGGGCCAAGAGCCTGCCCCAGGACCGCCACGGGCGCCCCCTCGAGGGCACCGAGCGTCACCCCGTCGTGGAGGATGACGTGATCATCTACTCCGGCGCCACCATCCTGGGGCGCGTCACCGTCGGGCGTGGCTCGGTCATCGGAGGCAACGTCTGGCTCACCCGCTCGGTGCCGCCGGGCAGCCGGATCACCCAGGCAGCCTCCCGCCGAGAGTTCTTCGAGAGCGGCGGGGGCATCTAGCGACGTTCAGGTCTGGGGGGTGCTGGGCGGGGTGCTGCTGGGCTCCAGCTCGTCGGTGTTCTCGAGGGGCTTGGCCGGGGTGGTGAAGAAGAAGCCTGCGCCGCGGAACAAGGCGAGGCAGGCCTCGACGGCATCTGCGTCGAAGCGGGTGCCTGCTCCCCGTTCCAGGCGCAGGAGCACCGCGTCGAAGTTGTTGCCGTCGCCGTACTCGAGCCTGGTGGCTCGGGTCTCCACGTAGTCGGCCACGCGGATGATGAGCGCTTCCTTGCGGATCGAGGGGGACTTCGAGCCCAGAGGGTAGCCGTGGCCGTCGGGGCGCTCGTGGTGCTGACCCACGATCTCCGCTACCGGCCAGGGCAGGTCCAGCGGGGCGATCACCTGCTGGCCGAGGCGCACGTGGGCCCGGAAGCGGCGCCTGGGTCCCTCCTCCTCCGGTTCGCCTTGGGCCACAAGCCAGAACGGTAGGCTGAGTTTGCCGAGGTCGTGCAGCAGGGCCGCCAGCCAGGTGGCCTGCTGCCGGTCGCGATCGAAGCCCATCAGTTGGGCCATGGCCAGGGCCAGCTCTGCGACGCGTTTCTGGTGGTTGGCCAGGCGTTGGTCGCGGGTCTCCATGATGGTGAGCAGAGCGCCCACCGTGCCCTCGAGGGCGCGCTCGAGCTTCTTGGAGTTCTCCTGGGCGTGGCGTCGGGCTCGCCGCATGGTGCGGCGGGCCTTGGCCGCTTGGATGGCGGCGCCCAGGGCGTGGGCGGCGGTCTGGATGGTCTCGATCTCCATGCGGGTCCAGGCCCGCTCCCGCACGCAGTCGTCGAAGCCCAGGAAGCCCCACCAGCGACCCCGAGCCGTGATGGGCACCACCAGGATCGAGCGTATGTCCTGCTCGGCCAGCAGCTCCTGCTCCGAGCGGGGGAGCTCGCGCACCAGCCCTACGATGCGATCCCCCTTGTTGAGCAGCCGCACCCAGCGGCCGAAGCCCGCCTCCTGCATCGGCAGATCCTGCAGGTCCGGGTTGTCGAGCTGAGGCTGGATGCCGGCCCCGACCCACTCGAAGCGCTGGCTGCACAGCACGCGCTTGGCCTTGTTGGTGTGGACCTCGAAGACGTAGGCGCGGGAGACATCCGTGACGGTGCCCAGGCGCTCGAGGACCTCGTCCACCGCTTGCTCCCAGGTCTTGTCGCCCAGCAGGCGGTCGTTCACCTGGGCCAGCGTGGACAGCACGGCGTTGCGTCGGCGCAGCTCCGCCTCGCGCTGCAGGCGCTCCCAGGCGACGCCCACCAGCTTGGCGACGAAGGACGAGACCGCGAGGTCCAGCTCGTCGAAGGCCTGGGCCCGCGAGGACGCGATGGCGATCAGGCCGACGATGTCGCCGTCGACCGAGGAGGGCTGGATGAGCAGGGATCGGGCGTTGGGGGCCCCTATGGCTTCGAGGTCTTCGGGGTTGGGTGTGGCGGGCGGGACCAGGGTGGTGCAGCCTTCTTCGAACACATGCCCCAGCAGGCCTCCTTCGGCCGCGCGCTCGATGGCTGGCCAGCGACGCGGCTCGACGCCCCGCGCGTGCACGATCCGCGGCTCTCCTCCGTCCTGGCCTTTCAGCATCAGGTAGCAGACCTCGAAGGGGACCATGGTCTCGAGGGATCGGCACAGGGAGGAGCCCAGACTGTCGATATCGCGAGCGCTCACCAGGCCCCGGGCAATGGCCTCCAGGTCCAGCACCATGTCGCGTACGCGGCTCACAGGATGCCTTCCTTTGGTTCGAAGTCCAGGGAAAACGCTGGATCTCGAACTTGATAACCCACGTGAGAGTGGGTGTGCCCCTGGATATGGCTGAGGACAGGCATCTCTGTCCATTCTATCGGTATACCAAGTAGTTCATTCAAGGCACACCGCCCCCGGGGAGCGGTTTTGCTCCTGGCTCGGGGGGGCTGCGGGTCGCGAAGGTCTTGGTTTCCCCTCTCTCATCGGATCTTCGGCATGTGGATCTTAGGAGGGCCTTCATCGTGGTAGGCTGCGGCGCGGAGAGTGCCCATGGCCACGGAGATCCAGATCGCTTCCCACATCGACGAGCAGGCCCCCAGTGAGGCGCGGGAGCTGGCGGAGCTGTACGAGCTGCTCGAGCGGATTCCAGGAGAGCGCCACCAGCGGCGCGCCCGGGCCCTGCTCGAGCACCTCGAGCGGCGCGAGGCCCGCCTGCGCGCCGTCGTCCACGATCAGGCCGAGCTCGTGTTCCGCTTCCACGCGGGGGGGCGCATCACCTTCGTCAACCGCGCTTGTTGCCGCTACTGGCTCAAGGAGCGTGTGGACCTGCTCGGCAGGCCGGTCCAGAGCCTGCTGCCCAAGGACGGCTGGAACCACCTGCTACGCAAGGCTCGCAAGCTGCGCACCGACGATCCTGTGGTGCGGCTGGAGCCTCGGGTGCTGGATGGCCACGGCGAGCCTCGCTACCACCGGTGGACCCTGCGGCTGATCCGTGCCCGCAGCCTCGAGGAGGCTCAGAACACGGTGGTGGGCGGTGCCGAGTACCAGGTGGTCGCACGGGATGTGACCGAGCGGCAGCAGGCGCAGCAGCTGCTGGCCCAGCACATCGCGGCCAGACGCACCGCCGAGTCCGAGCTGCGCAGCGATCTCGAGTCCGCTCATGAGCGCCTCGATCGGATCGAGGACGAGCTCGAGCGAGCCCGTCGCAAGTTGGCGGAGCACGGACTGGGCGGAGGCTGATGTCAAACCGGGCCGTCATCCTGGAGCTGTGCCGCGGGCTGCTCTCGCGTGGCCACGGGCTGCAGGAACCTCGGGCCATGGCCCGGCAGGTCGCCGAGCTGGTCGCCGGGCACCGTGGGCTGACCCGGTTCGGGCTGTACATGCCTGGTCCGGGTCGCGACGGCCTGCGACTGGTGACATCCCGAGGATTTTTGCGGCATGAGCGCAGCAAGGCCCTGGCGGGCGAGGTGGCCCCGGAGGTGCTGGACGCCATGCTCGGCGATGGCCCGCTGGTGCTGGTGGAGCCCGACCACTCCCCCCGGGTGAGCGCGAGCCGTCCCTGCCGGGTTCGCTGGTTGGTCGCGCTGCGCCACCAGGACAGCGTTGAGGGGGTGCTCGAGATCGGCGCCAGCCGGGTGGAGCCGATGGACACCACCGACCTGGCCTGGCTCGATCACCTCGGCCGGCTGGTGGGGCTCTCCCTGCGTCACGTGCTGGATCTTCGCGAGCTGCGGCGGCTCGAGATCGAGCTGCACTCCATCACCTGCTCCGCCACCGACGCCATCATCCTGGCGGACGGTGAGGGGCGTGTGACCTTCTGGAACTGGGCGGCCGAGAACCTGTTCGGCTACCTGCAGGGCGAAGTGCTCGGCCGCGATCTGCACCGCCTGCTGGCCCCCGATGACTACTTCGAGTCCTTCGTCGAGGGCTGGCGGCACTTCGCGGCCACTGGCGAGGGCGTCAAGATCGGCACCATCGTCGAGATGATCGCCCGCCGGAAGGACGGCGTTGAGATCCCTGTGGAGATCTCGGTCACCGCCATGGACGGCGAGGAAGGCCAGCTGGTGGTGGGCGTCGTGCGTGACATCAGCGAGCGCTGGCACACCGAGCAGGAGCTGCGGGCCAGCGAGCGTCGCTACCGGGCCATCGTCGAGGACCAGACCGAGCTCATCTGCCGCTACAAGCCCGATGGGACCCTCACCTTCGTCAACGACGCCTACTGTCGCTACTTCGGCATGGAGCGCAAGGACCTGCTGGGCTGGGACTTCGCACCCGAGATCCCGGAGGAGGACCGGGAGCAGGTGGACTCGCTGCTGGCGAGCCTGGGCGCGGATCAGCCCGTGGCGCGGGTGGAGCACCGTGTGATCCTTCCCGACGGCGAGGTCCGCTGGCAGCAGTGGACGGATCGTGCCGTCTTCGACGAGTCGGGGGCCGTGGTCGAGTACCAGGCGGTCGGGCACGACATCACCGAGCAGCGCCTGGCAGAGCAGGGCCTGCGCCGCGCGCGCGAGGAGCTCGAGCTGAGGGTCGCGGAGCGCACCGCCGAGCTGTCCCGCGCCAACGACCAGCTGGTCCGCGAGGTGGCCGAGCGCACCCGCGCCGAGCGCGCCCTCATCCGGCACCAGGCCCAGCTGCGCTCCATGTCCTCCCAGCTGTCACTGGCCGAGGAGCGAGAGCGCCGCCGGATCGCCACCGCCGTCCACGACGACATCGGCCAGTGCCTCGCCCTGTGCCGCATGAAGCTGGCGGCGGTCAACGCCCAGGCCCCGGACCACGCCGGGCCCCTGGGTGAGATCGCCGAGCTGCTCGACAGCTCCATCCACAACACCCGCACCCTCACCTTCGAGCTGTCCACGCCCATCCTGTACGACCTGGGCTTCGTGGCGGCGGTGGAGTGGGCATGCGAGCTGGTGGAGGAGCAGCACGGCATTGGCTTCGTGCTCGAGGCACCCGCGCGGCCTCTCGACCTCGACACCGACATGCGCGTTCTGCTCTTCCGGGCGGTCCGCGAGCTGTTGCACAACATGGTCAAGCACTCCGGAGCGAGCACGGTCTGGATACGCGTCGAGCTGCGGGATGGGTGGATCCACCTCACGGTGGAGGACGACGGGATCGGGTTCCCCGATCCCATGCCGGACGTGAGCTCCGGTGCAGGCTTCGGCCTGTTCGGCATCCGCGAGCGCGTTACGGCCCAAGGCGGTAGCTTCCGCATCGGTCGCCGGCAGGGCGGTGGCGCGCGCATCCACCAGTCCGTGCCTCTGAACCCCGAGCCGGACCCAGGAGAGTCCCCATGAGCTACAGAATCGTGCTCGCCGACGACCACCGCCTGATGCGTGAGGGGCTCAAGACCCTCATCTCCGGGGAGTCGGATCTCGAGGTGGTGGGTGAGGCCGAGGACGGCCGAGCGGCCGTCGCCCTGGCGGTGGAGCTCGTGCCCGACATCGTGATCATGGATGTGGCCATGCCTCGCCTCAACGGCATCGAGGCTACCCGCCAGATCCTCAAGCAGGCCCCTTCCGTGCGGGTCATCGCGCTGTCCATGCACAGCGATCGCCGCTTCGTGGGAGAGATGCTCAAGGTGGGTGCCAGTGGCTACCTGCTCAAGGATGGCGCCTTCGACGAGCTGGTGAGGGCCATCCGGGCCGTGCTGGCCAACCAGATCTACCTCAACCCCCGCATCGCCAGCATCGTCATCGAGCATCACGTTCGGCGTCCCGCGGCCGAGAACGCCTCGGTGTGGTCCGTGCTCACCGCCCGAGAGCGCGAGGTGCTCCAGTTGCTGTCCGAGGGCAAGACCTCCAAGCAGATCGCTGCGCAGCTCCACATCAGCGCCAAGACCGTCGAGAGCCATCGTCGCCAGATCACCGACAAGCTCGGACTGCGCAGCGTCGCCGAGCTGACCAAGTACGCCATCCGTGAGGGACTCACCTCCCTCGAGGGCTGATCCGGGCCAGGGCGCCCTGCTCGAGTGGGAGAATGCGGGTTTTCCCGGACGGAAGTCGGGAGAATGCCCGATACCGCTGCACGGTGGACGATCCTATGATCAAGGGGAACCTCCGGGGGGCCCGGAGTTTTCCATGATCCACGGTCCGACCACCAACTCCTTCGACGATGGCTTCGTGCTGCTGGGTGAGGCTGAGGTTCCTCCGCAGGAGCCGGCTGTTCCCACCGCGGCGCCCGCCGACCTCGAGCTCCTCTCCGATCCGGCCTTCGGCGATGAGGAGATCGAGGTGCCGGAGCATGTGCTCCGCCTCGATCTACTGTTCACGGAGCTCGCGCCCATCGCCCCGGAGCAGATCGTGCTCACCCTGGCTGGCTCGGCCGCGGCACGCCTGGCCGGTCGGGCGGCCTACCTGGGGATGCTCCCTGCCACCCTGGCGGCGGAGTTGGCCCAGGAGCGGAACTGGCAGGCCCTCCTCGACGGTGGCTTGAGCGTGGCCCAGTTGGCCCTGCTGGTGCAGTCCGAGCCGTGGCTGCCTGCCGTCTGCCACGGCACCCAGTTCTGTCGCTGGTTGGTGTCTCAGGCCGTAGTGACCCAAGAGCAGCTCGAGCAACTCTTCGAGCGGAGCATCGAGCTGGGATGGCCCATCTTCCAGGTGGCCCTCGAGCAAGAGGTCCTCGACGAGCGGTGCTACACGGAGCAGCTCTCCGCGTTCTCGGGCCTCGAGATGGCGAGCGCGCCTGTCCGGATCCCCCGCGAGCTGCTGGTGCGCTTCCCCCTGGGCTGGGTGGAGCACTTCGATCTGGTTCCCCTCGAGTTCGCCGGCGGCGCCTTCGAGGTCGCCATCGCTCGGCCCCTCCCCAAGCTCCTGCGCGAACGGGTGAGCGCCGACGCGGGTGCCCCTGTGGAGTTCGTGCTGGCGCCCCCCGCGGCCGTTGCCTCCTGGCGCCGTCGCTGGCTCCGCCACTGGTGGAAGGTCCACCACCCGGGCGGACCGTCCTTCCCCCAGAGCTGAGCCGGCGATCCTACCAGCGCCAGCGCTGCGCCAGCGGGTGCCGTCGCCCGCTGCCGAAGGCGTGCACCGTGACCCGTAGCCCCGGCGCGGCCTGCCAGCGCTTGTACTCGCTGCGGATCACCAGGTGCACCGCCCGGCGTACCGCGGGAGGATCGTGCCCCTGGGCCACGATGGCCGATGGGTCCCAACGCTCTTCCAGGTAGAGCTTCAGG
>CAZHIK010000165.1:11185-12456 GCA_964532635.1 uncultured Enterobacterales bacterium | reverse complement strand
GGCCGAAGCCGAAGAGCAGGTCCGGGCCGCCCAGGCCGACGCCGAAGAGCAGGTCCAGGCCGCCAGCGCCGAGGTCGAACAAGCCAAGGCCGAGGCTGCCGAGGCCGCCGAGGCCCGCGCACTGGCCGAGAGCGCACAGGCCGAGGCGGAGAGCCGAAGCGCCGAAGCCCTCGAGGCAGCCGAGAGTGCTCGAGCCGAGGCCGCCAATGCGCGCGAAGAGGCCGAAGTGGCCCTCGCCGAAGCCGCTTCGGCCGCCGAAGAAAACGAGATCTCCAAGGCCATCGCTCTGGAAGCCGTCAACGACGCATCGGGAGCCCGGGAGCAGGCCGAGCGCGCTCGCAAGAACATGCGGCAGGCCTTCGAGTCCCGCGACCAGGAGGTCGAACTCGCCAACCAGGCCCGCGCCGAGGCCGAGCAGGCACTGGCCAAGGCCGAAGAGGCCCAGGCCAGCGCCGACCAAGCCCAGCTCGAGCTGGACGCGGCCCTGTCTGCGGCCGAAGCCGCACTGGCTGACAACAGCCGCGTACAAGAGGAGCTCGAGGAGCTGCAACGACGCACCGAGCAGGCCGAGCAGGAGATGGCCGAGGCCCGCGTCACCACTGAAAAGCGCGACAGGGAGATGGCCGCGTTCCGCGTGCGGGTCGCCGTGGCGGAGAGCGCCACCGCCGCTGCGGACGACAAGATCGCTGCCGCCCAGGCCGAGATCGAGGCCGGCAAGGTCCACGCTCGCTCGCTGGACGATCAGCTCGCCGAGCGGGGCGCGGAGCTCGAGGTGGCCAAGTCCAAGATCGCCGACCTCGAGGCCCGCGTAGCCGACGCACAGGCCGAGACCGGCGAAGCCCAGGAAGAGGCCGAGCGGGCCCAGGCGGAAGCCGAGCAGGCCAGCCAGGAGCTGCGCCAGCTCCGTGGCGAGGTCGAGGCCCTCGAGGCAGCCGTCGCACAGAACAAGGAGGCCCTCGCCAGCGCCGAGGAGGAATCCCGCAGCGTCCAGGAAGAGCTGGACCACGTCCAGGATCAGCTCCAAGCCGCGCAACAGGCCCAGCAGCAGCTGGAGCAGGCCGAGCAGGACCGCGAGCAGGAACTGGCCACCGCCCGCGACGAGATCGCGCACGCCAAGGAGCACGCAGAGGCGCTCGAGGCCGAGCGCGACGAGCTGCGAGGATCCGTCGAGGGCCTCGAGGCCGAGCGCGACGAGCTGCGAGGATCCGTCGAGGGCCTCGAGGCCGAGCGCGACGAGCTGCGAGGATCCGTCGAGGGCCTCGAGGCCGAGC
>CAZHIK010000165.1:0-11085 GCA_964532635.1 uncultured Enterobacterales bacterium | reverse complement strand
CTCGAGGCCGAGCGCGACGAGCTGCGAGGATCCGTCGAGGGCCTCGAGGCCGAGCTCGACACTTCCCGCCAGGCGAGCCAGGAAGCCACACAGGAAGCCGAGGCCGCACGCGGGCGAGCCGACGAGCTGACCCAGCAGGTGGAGCAGCTGCAGGCCGAGTTCGCAAAGGTCGAGGTCGCCGAAGGCGAGCTGGCCGAGCTGCGGGACGCCCTGGCCCAGGCCGAGCACCGTGCCGAAGAGACGTCGGCCACCCGTGATGTGATCCAGGGGCAGCTCGAAGACTCCGGCGCCGAAGCCGAGCGGCTCATCGAAGCCGGTGAAGCCCTCGAAGCCCAGCTCGGGGAGCTGCGGGAGCAGCTCGACGACCACCAGAGCCAGCTCGAGGAGGCCCAGCAGGAAGCCCACCAGCTGGCCGAGCAGCTCGAGCAGGCCCAGACCCAGGCTCGAACCGAGCTGCAGGAGCAGCAGGCCCAGAGCGAGGCCGCCCTGGCCGAGCTGCAAGAGCAGCTCGAGGAAACTCAGCAGGAGGCCCAGGCTGCTACCCAACGAGCCGAGGCCCACCTGGACTCCTCCAAGCAGAGCCAGTCCGAGCTGGCCGACGCCTTGGCGCAGGCCCGAACCGAGGCCGAGCAGGCGCAGCAGCGCACAGCGGAGCTCGAGGCACAAGCCGGCGAGCTCGACGAGCAGCTGGCAAACATGCAGAGCCAGCTCGACGACCAGCGGGCCGAGGCCGAGCGAGCCGCCAGCGCCCTGGACGAAGCCAACGAAGAGGCACGGCGCACCGCCGAGACCGACCGCACCGAGATCACCCAGGCCCAGGCCCGCTGCGTCGAACTCGAAGAGCGCCTCGGGAGCACCCAGGACCGCCTGGACGAGCTCGAGGTGCAGCTCGAGGCCCAGGCCTCGGAGGCAGGGCAGCTCGAGGATGCCAGAGCCCGCGTGGCCGTGCTCGAGGCCGAACTGGCCACGCGTCCGGAACCCGATCAGGTCGGCGAGGCCCAGGCAGCGTCCCAGGCACGCATCGCCGAGCTGGAGGCGGACCTCGTCCAGGCTCGTCAGGACCTGTCCGAAGCCTTCACCACCTTCCGCACCGAAGCCATCCAGGCCGCGACCGCCCGAGACGAGGCCTTCGACAGAGTCGCCGAGCTCGAAGCCGAGCTCGAGCAAGCCTCCCAGGCTCGAGCCCAGCCCGCCGCCTCCAGCGACGAGCTCGAACGCCAGGCCGGCCACATCGCACTGTTGGAGGGCATGCTCGAGGCTGCCCAGCAGCAGCTGGACGAGCTGCAGGATCAGGTCAGCGCACCCCCGGCCGCCAGCCCCACCGCGCAGGTCGAGCCTGCTGCGATCCCCACCATCGAGGCCCTCGAGGCCATCCTCCTGGCCAACCGGGATCACGCCCGCGAGGACGCCCAGAAGTGGAAGGACTCGGAGGTGGCCATCGGTCGCTCCATCAAGGAGCTACTGGCCCTGGCCCATCGGATGCCCCAGCACCTCGACGAGGTCTACCGGGTGCTCGGCGCGCTGCAGGACATCATGGACTCCGGCAAGAAGTTGGTGCGCAGCACCCAGGATCGGGCGGACCAGCAGGTCCAGGCTCTGGGAGACCTGCTCGACTCCTGACGGACCCGCAGCTCGCTCAGCCCCGGCTACGGCGCTTGGGCTGACGTGGTGAGCGAGGGATAGGCTTGGTGGCAGGCTGATCCACAAAGCCCGGATGGACCATGCGGAACACTCCATCCACCTGGGTGACCGTGCCCACGATCACGGTGCTGCGCCCGCCCTGGCGGTTCAGCAGGCGAAGGGCGAGGGCGTCCCGCCCCACCATCATCGTGCCATCGAAGCCCGAGCCCGTGGGAACACGGGCCGCGATCTTGGCCATGCTGGCCTCGAACATGCCGGGCACCCGGCTGTCGATGTAGGCGTCGGCGTCGCGCCCCAGGGCTTCCCGGATCTCGAGCCCCATGAGGAACAGCCCGCGGTAGGCCGCCACGTCTCGACGCTCGATGATGGCGAACAGCAGCCGGCCCAGCTCGTCGAGGGAGCGCGGCTTGGCCCGAGGTGTCCGCGGTGGCGCGACCTGTCGCTCCCGCCGATGGACCCGCAGCCACAGCAGCATCAGCAGCATGAGGACCACCAGCAGGTAGCCCACGGCATTTCCCGTACCAAAGCAGCCCCAGGAGACCTCCGTCTCCGCAGCCAATGCAACCGATACCAGGAGCGCGGACCACATCAGGCCCTCCTAACGGGTGAGGCCGATGGGGTCCGCGCCGCTGTGCGACCAAACGTCGCGGTTACGGGATGTGACAGCCCTCGCAGGCGGTGGGCGCGTCGCGCAGGCCCGCTTCCTTGGCGTTGGCGGCCAGGTGGCAGCCTACACAGGACTTGTGCTGAGCCGCCTTGGCCGACCACATCTCGGCGCTGTGGGCGTCGCGATGGCACATGGAGCAGGGCATGGAGTTGGCGCTGCCGTTCACCGGGTGGTGGCAGTCGGCGCAAGCGATGTTGAGCTGCTCACGACCGGCGTGCTGCAAGTGGTTGAAGCGCGCTGGGGGCATCTCCTTGGCCCGCTTGTCGAAGACCATGTCGGCACGGATGGCCGCCGCCGGATCTGCGCCCTGGGCCTGGCCCGTGCCCGGACCACGATCGGGGCTGAGCACGGGTACGACGGGCTCGGCGGGGATCTCGAGCATGGGGGGGCCCGTGGTCTCGATGGCGTGAGGCTCGATGCAGCCACGGGCAAGCGGCAGCAGCACGACCAGGATGATGCCCGCGAGGACGAAGAGCACGTAGCGCATGATGTCATTCATGCCTCACCCCCTTCCCCGCCTTCGGGCTCGTCCTTGTTTTCGCCCAAGCGGTGGAGCATCGGCGCCAGGGCCACCAGCAGGATCAGGTAGGCGATGATCCAGAGGTACTCGACGCCCTTGGTCGTGAAGATGTTGACGAAGCTGAACTCACCCATGGTTACTTGGCCTCCACAGCAGCGGGCTCGGCAACAGCGGGGGCTGCCGGCTCTTGGTGCCCGTGTTCACCGTCGTCGAGCACCGGCATCCGCAGGATGATCCAGCGGAAGATCCAGAGCTCGGCAGAGATGACCATGAGGGTGACGACGATCTCGCCGAGGGACGGCACGTAGTGTCCGCCGCCGAACGGGATGTACCACTTGTAGGCGATGACGCTGATGTTGAGCCGGTTGAGCATGATGCCCAACAAGGCCATGACCGCGGCGGAGCGGATGCCCACCAGGCTGCGGTTCTTGATGGCCCAGGTGAAGATGATCATGGGCAACAGCACGAAGCCGAAGATTTCGAGGCACCACCAGGCGCCCCACCCCGTGGTGAGCAGGTGGACGTTGTGGTCGTTGTGCCAAAGCACCGCACCCTGCATGCCCAGGTAGACGAACATGGCGCCCACCGCGACCTTGGACAGGCCGAACATGATGTTGTCGTGCTGCTTGCCGTGGCCCCGCGGGATGAGGTGGTGGAAGATCTTGTGGCTGATGGTGCCCTCGATGATCACCACACACATGCCGGAGAACACCGACGAGACCAGGAACAGCAGCGGGATGAACTCGTTGTACCAGAGAGGGTGGATCTTGCCCTTGGCCAGCAGGAACAGGGCCCCGAGGCCGCTCTGGTGCAGCACGCTCAAGCAGACGCCGAAGATGACGGCGCCGATGGTGAAGCCCTTGAGCACCTTCTTGATGCGGTCGTGGCCGAGCCACTGGGCGACGGCCGGCGAGAACTCGAGGGCCTCGGTCGCCATGTAGAGCATGAAGTGCCAGGCGACGAGGAAGAGCACCGAGTTGTAGCCCCAGGTGCTGCCCCAGCCCGTCCCGAAGTCGAACTTCAGGAAGGACTCGACGGACTCACCCAGCACAGGGTTGACGATGTTCCAGTAGCGGCCGAGATCGAGCAGCAGGGCGCCAGCGTAGAAGCAGTAGGCCAGCAGGCCGTTGAGCACCGTGGCCCGCACGATGGAATGGTACTTGTCGAGCCGGAAGACGTAGACCATGGCGGTGACGGTGTAGGCACCACCGGCCAGGGCCACGCCCGTGACCACGTCGAACCCGATCCAGATGCCCCAGGGGAACTCCTGGTCCAGGTTGGTCATCGACTCGAGGCCGAAGATGAAGCGCATCGCGACGTAGATGAGACCCGCGATGATGATGGGGATGGTGATCACGTTGAAGGGCGTGACCAGCGGGCCCTTGGGCTTGAGCTGGTCGATCAGGAACGGGACCAGCGGCTCACCAGGCTTGCGGTTGCGAGGCTGAACGTACTTGCTCATCGTCCCGCCTCCTTGTCCTTCTCACCCTGCACGCCCATGGAGATACCGAACAGCAGCGCGGGTAGGATCGTGAGGATCATGGGGACGGAGTACAGGAACTCTCGGGGCAGCTCCGAGTAGGGCTGCTGGCCGAGGTCCACGCGGAAGCCGAGCTCGGTGAAGTCCACCGGGGCCAGGTACATCACCTCGGTGCCACCGACTTCGCGACGCCCGTAGACGTGGTGGTTGTAGGCGTCGGGGTTGGTGGTGATGCGCCGCCAGGCTTCCTCGTGAAGCTCACGCCGGGTGCCGAAGACGATGGCATCCTGGGGGCAGGCCTCGGAGCAGGCGGTGGGCAGGCCCTTGCTGGTGCGGCCCTCGTAGCAGAGGGTGCACTTGGTGATGATCGGAAACGCTTCGTGGTACTCGAACTTGGGCACGTCGAAGGGGCAGGCAACCATGCAGTAGCGGCAGCCCATGCAGCGGTCGGCATGCCAGACCACGGGGCCTTCCGGTGTCTTCTCCATGCCCTTGACCAGGCAGGCGGTGGCACAAGCGGGCTGGCTGCAGTGGTTGCAGGCCTTCTTCACCCAGACCGGACCGCCCGCCGTCTCGAAGCGGTTGACCAGGGTGTACCGCTCGAGGGTGGTCGGCCGGTCCTCGTTGCCCGGCTGGGGGCCGATCTCGGGATACGGCAGGTCGTTCTCGGTGGCGCAGGCCACCTCGCACGCCTGGCAGCCGATGCAGCGTGTGGTGTCGATGAGCATACCCAGGAACTCCGGGTAGGCCTCCTGGTCGGCTGCGGCGCGCACGGATCGGGCGAGTGTGGCGGGTGCCACCACGCCGGTGAGCGCACCGAGCTTCAAGAACTTGCGTCTGTCCATCCGGTTCCTCCGGAAGAATCGATAGGGAGAGGGCCTGCGGTGGTCGAGTGGGAGGGGAGAAGCCCGGCTGTATCGAAGACCACAGGTCCGGTCCAGTCACGAAGTCAGGAACCGCGCGAATTTGTCCAGTTCTTCTATAGCAGTTTCTCTGTTTTTGATATGACGCTTGTATATTTACTTTCCCGAATATCCGCCCCAAAACATAGGCAGAACATGACCGGGGAAAACGCCGCGGCCTGACGGCGCCCGTCTCTCACCGGGGTGTTCACGTCCCACACAGGGGCCCATCGGCCGCAGACATCGAAGGGGGAGGGTCCAGTGACGACGCTCATGTCGTGGCGATCAGCCTCACACACTGTTGGGGGGCTGAACCGCCAGCCGAATCCGGGGATCGTGCTGGAGGATGCGGGCCACGAGGAACCCCTGCAGAGTCATCACCGGACCCTCCCGATGCTTCGATGTGCTGTGTTTGCCCTCCCTCCTCAGAGCAAGCGGCGGCTGAGGTTCAGCTTGCCGGCGGTGTAGGGTGGGTAGCGCACGGGCGGATCGAACCAGGTCGCGTGGCTCATCACGCTCCGCCGCTGGGTGAAGGTCTCGAAGCCTGCGCGGCCGTGGGCGCTGCCCATGCCGCTCGCGCCGACGCCGCCGAAGGGCAGCCCGGCCACGGTGAGGTGGACGATCACGTCGTTGACCACGAAGGCACCGGAGCGAGTGGCGCTGCGGACTCGCTCCTGGACCTCCCGGTCGCGGCCGAACAGGTAGAGCGAGAGGGGCTCGGGCCGCTCGTCCACGATACGCAGAGCCTGCTCCAGATCGTCCACCGGGACGATGGGCAGGATGGGACCGAAGATCTCCTCCTGCATCAGGGCGCCGTCCAGGGGCGGGTTCCACCCCAGGGTGGGCTCCATGAACAGCCCCTCCTCGTCCATGCCCCCACCACGGATCACGGACACACCATCGAGCAGCCCGCGCAGCCGAAAGAGGTGCTGCCGGTTGACGATGCGGGTCAGGTCGGGGCTCTCGGCCGGCCGATCACCGTAGAAGCGCTTCAGCGCAGCCTCGACCGCGACACGGAAGCGGGAAGCCACGGCGCGCTCCACCAGCACGTAGTCCGGCGCCACGCAGGTCTGGCCCGCGTTGTAGAACCGTCCCCAGGCGATGCGGCGCGCGGCCACGTCGATGTCCGCGCTGGAGTGCACGATGGCGGGGCTCTTGCCCCCCAGCTCGAGGGTCACCGGCGTGAGGTGCTCGGCGGCCGCCTGCAGGACGATGCGCCCCACCCGGCCACCGCCGGTGAAGAAGACGTGATCGAAGCGTTGGGCCAGCAGGGCCTGGGAAGCCTCGACACCACCGGTGAAGACCTGCACGGCCTGGCGATCGACGTAGTCGCCCAGCTTGCGCTCCAGCAGCGCGGAGGTGGCCGGTGCGTGCTCGGAAGGCTTGAGCACCGCGGCGTTGCCCGCGGCGATGGCGCTGACCAGCGGGCCGAGCACGAGCTGCAGCGGGTAGTTCCAGGGCCCGATGATGAGGACCACCCCCAGGGGCTCGCGCTCCACCCGGGCGCTGCCAGGCTGGTGAACCACGCGCAGAGACACGCGCTCGGGGCGCGTCCAGCGCCCGAGGGAGCGTCGGGCCTCACGGATCTCGCCCAGCAGCACCGCGATCTCCCCCGTGACCGCCTCGTAGCGGGGCTTGGAGAGATCATCCTGCAGAGCCTGGACGATGGCGTCCTCCTCGTCCTCGAGGAAGCGCTGCAGGGCTGCGAGCTGCGCGCGACGCCACTCGAGCGGCCGGGTGCGGCCACAGCGGAACACGTGCCGCGAGCGCTTGGCCACCAGCTCCGCCCGCTCCTGCACCCCGTCGCTGCCCAGCTCCACCGCTGCGGAGGACTCGCTGGGGAAGGACAGGATCTTGGCCATGCTGACCTCGGGGTAGCTCGCGCCGTACTGAGGAGAGATAGCCACGGATCGGGGGAGCTTCGAGTGAGCGGCACTACGCTTCCGAAGGGGGGATCGAATGCGCACCAGCGCAAGCACCCGCGCGCCCCGCGCGCCAGCCCCGCAGACCCGAACCGGTCCACTTTTTTTTGGATCGCCGATCTTGACGGAGTCCACTACATTTTGTGGTCCAGGCTCCGGGGGACCACAAGATATGGGTTGCTCTTCTCCTGTCAAGAGTACATTCTCAACAACGGACGAGATGTCCTCAACGCCCGTTCCCGCTGCCTGTCCAACCCGCTGCGCCGCCTGACGAGGAGACCACGATGGAAGTCGATGCCCATCCCGAGGTCCGCTTCGAGAACCGTCCCGAGTACCGTCAGCTCACCCACATCCTCAAGCGCGATGGCAGCCTGGCCGAGTTCGACCAGAGCCGGATCCTGACCGCTATCCTCAAGGCCGGCCGGGCCACCGGCGAGTTCGCCGAGCCCGAGGCTGCCCTGATCACCGCCCAGGTCGTCAAGATCCTGGGCTACAAGTCCGGCTACGGCCCGCCCCACATCGAGGCCATCCAGGACACCGTCGAGCAGACCCTCATCTCCAACAACCACCTGCGCACAGCCCGGGCCTACATCGTCTACCGCGACCAGCACGCCAAGCTTCGCGACCAGGAGCGGGTGCTGGTGGACGTGGCGGGCACCATCGACGAGTACATCGACCGCAACGACTGGCGCATCAAGGCCAACGCCAACCAGGGCTACTCCTTGGGCGGGCTGATCCTCAACATCAGCGGCAAGATGGTGGCCAACTACTGGCTGAGCCAGGTCTACACCCCTGAGATCGGGCTCGCCCACCGCGAGGGCGACTACCACATCCACGACCTGGACATGCTCTCCGGCTACTGCGCCGGCTGGAGCCTCCGCACCCTGCTGCGGGAGGGCTTCAACGGCGTGCCAGGCAAGGTCGAGGCCAAGCCCCCCAGGCACCTGTCCGCGGCCGTGGGGCAGATGGTCAACTTCCTGGGCACCCTGCAGAACGAGTGGGCGGGCGCCCAGGCGTTCAGCTCCTTCGACACCTACCTGGCCCCCTACGTCCGGGCAGACCGATTGTCGTACAAGCAGGTCAAGCAGAGCATCCAGGAGTTCATCTACAACCTCAACGTGCCCAGCCGCTGGGGCACCCAGACCCCCTTCACCAACGTCACCTTCGACTGGGTCTGCCCCGAGGATCTGCGCGACGAAGTGCCGGTGGTGGGTGGTGAGGAGATGAGCTTCACCTACGGTGAGCTGCAGGCCGAGATGGACCTGATCAACCGGGCCTACATGGAGGTCATGGCCGGCGGCGACGCCCGGGGACGCATCTTCACCTTCCCCATCCCCACCTACAACGTCACCGAGGACTTCGACTGGGACCATCCGAACTGCGACCTGCTCTTCGAGATGACCGGGAAGTACGGCCTTCCCTACTTCCAGAACTTCCTCAACAGCGACCTGTCCCCCAACCAGGTGCGCTCCATGTGCTGCCGCCTGCAGCTCGATCTGCGGGAGCTCGAAAAGCGCGGCAACGGCCTGTTCGGCTCGGCCGAGCAGACCGGCAGCATCGGCGTGGTCACCATCAACTGCGCCCGGCTGGGCCACCTCCACCGGGGCGACTGGAAGGGCATGATTCGCCGGCTGGACACCCTGCTCGAGCTGGCCCGCGACAGCCTCGAGGTCAAGCGCAAGGTGGTGCAGCGCCAGATCGACAACGGCCTGCTGCCCTTCACCAAGCGCTGGCTGGGCACCCTGCGCAACCACTTCAGCACCATCGGCATCAACGGCCTGAACGAGTGCATCCGCAACTTCACCGCCGATAGCGATGACCTGACCACCCCCGACGGCCACGAGCTGGCCACCCGCTTCCTGGACCACATCCGCGCCCGGATGGTGGAGTTCCAGGAGGACACAGGCCACATGTACAACCTCGAGGCCACCCCCGCCGAGGGCACGACCTACCGCTTCGCCCGCGAGGACAAGAAGCGCCACCCCGAGATCCTCCAGGCCGGCACCCCCGACGCGCCCTACTACACCAACTCCAGCCAGCTGCCCGTGGGCGCCACCGACGATCCCTTCTGGGCCTTGACCATTCAGGAAGGCCTGCAGCGCCGGTACACCGGCGGCACCGTCTTCCACCTGTACATGGGCGAGCGCATCCCCGACGCCGAGCAGTGCAAGCGGCTGGTCAAGCGCGTGCTCGAGCGCTTCCGGGTCCCCTACATCACCGTCACCCCCACCTTCAGCATCTGCCCCGCCCACGGCTACCTGCAGGGTGAGCAGCCCGAGTGCCCCGAGTGTGGAGGTGAGACCGAGGTCTGGACCCGGGTGATGGGCTACCACCGGCCGGTGAGGGCCTTCAACACAGGCAAGAAGGCCGAGTATGCGGAGCGCACCTGCTTCGGCATGGGTCGGGCGGGGATCGCGAAGTGACCAGGGGCCTGGCGTCCTACGACGCCCCCACTCCCTCCCGACGCCTGCGGGAACCCGTGCCCGTGGGCGGCCTGACCCCCCTGTCCACCGTGGACTGGCCCGACCGGCTGGCGGCCGTGGCCTTCCTGCGGGGCTGCCCCTGGCGCTGCCGCTACTGCCACAACCAGGACCTGCAACAGCGCCGCGGCTTCACCCACGGCTGGCACGAGGTGATGGCCTTCCTGAGTTCCCGCAGGGGTCTGCTGGACGGCTTGGTCTTCTCCGGCGGCGAGCCCCTGCTGCACCGAGGCCTGGCCGAGGCCCTGGGCGAGGTGCGGGCCATGGGCTTCTCCACCGCCCTGCACAGCGGGGGCAACGACCCGGACCACCTGGCCGTGCTGCTGAGCCTGGGCCTGGTGGACTGGGTGGGCTTCGACGTCAAGGCCCCCAAGGCCGACTACGAGGCGCTCACCGGCTGCCCCGGCTCGGGCGAGCGCGCCTACCGTTCCCTGCGCCTGCTGGTCAGCTCCGGTGTGCCCTACGAACTGCGCACCACCGTGCGCCGCGACCTGCTGCCCATGCCCAAGCTGCTGCAACTGGCCCGCGAGGTCGGCCGCTGCGGCGCCGGCAACCTGGTGCTCCAGCCCTACCGCGACGCCGAGCGCCGGGTGGCACAGGACGCCCCCAGCACCCTGAGAGAGGCCGCCAAGCACATGGGCAGCCTGCTGGGGCCGGTGGGGGTGCGGGCGGCCTGATTCCCCGCATTCGGGTGCTATACTCGGGCCCGCAGGAGGGTCCATGGGTACCCGATTCGAAGCACTGTTCGCCCCGGCTCTGGTGGCAGGGCTGGCCCTCGGCTGCACCTGGGTCTCCGAGGACGACCGCACAGGGCGCCTCGACGCCGACGGCGATGGTGTGGATTGGCTGGATGACTGTGATGACGGGGACGCCGGTGTCGGCGCGGCCCAGAGCTGGTACCCGGACCTGGACGAGGACGGCTACGGCGCCGAGGACGAAGCGATCCTGTCCTGCAGCAGGCCCGCCGGTCTCATCGCCCAGGGCGGAGACTGCGACGACGGCGACGACGGGGTGCACCTCGGCGCGCTGGAGTACTGCGATGGCGCGGACAACGACTGCGATGGGCTGACCGACGACGAAGACGAGGACGCCCAGCTGATCAGCTACTACCGGGATCGCGACGCTGACGGCTGGGGCATCTACGAGGACGTCGCCGACGCCTGCGACGCACCGGCCGGCTACGCCGACCAGCCAGGGGACTGCGACGACGAGGACGGCGACATCAACCCGGGTGAAGACGAGACTTGCGACGGCATCGACAACGACTGCGACGACGAGGTGGACGAGGGCGACGCCGTGGACGCCGAGACCTGGTACGCGGACGCAGACGTGGACGGCTACGGGGATCCGGACACCACCACCACCGCCTGCGAGCAGCCCTCGGGCTGGGTGGACAACAGCAGCGACTGCGACGACAGCGAGGCGCTGGCCTACACAGGCGCGGTGGAGGTCTGCGACGAGGTGGACAACGAC
>CAZHIK010000164.1:0-12484 GCA_964532635.1 uncultured Enterobacterales bacterium | reverse complement strand
GAGTCTTCATTGCCCGCGGGAGCCCGACGTCTCCATCCGCCCTCGAGGTGGAGGGCTGCGACATCAAGCGGAACCTCGGGATTGGGATCGGAGCCCAGAACACGGGAGCCGAGATCAGCCTCGTGGACACCGTGGTCCGAGACACCCTACCCAACAGCAGCGGGGTCGCCGGCTACGCCATCGTGGCCCAGACTGGCGCCACTGTCGTGGTCACAGGCTGTGAGATCGCAAGGAACACCGGCATGGGGATCAATGCCCATGACCTGGGCACTACGGTCAACCTCGAGGACACGACGGTTCGGGACTCCTTGCCGGACGGTCATGGCTTGGGCGGGTACGGTGTCCAGGTCTGGAGTGGTGCCACGCTCGCCGCCGAGCGTTGTGTCATCTCCGGAAACACGTCGGCGGGGATCATGTCCACGGACCTGGACACCGTGGTGACGCTGGTGGACACCACGGTTCGGGACAACCTCCCCGACAGAAACGGCGAGAACGGGATCGGCGTCGCGGCCACAGGTAGTTCATCCCTCACGGCCAGGGACTGCGACCTTGCCGGAAACACCACAGCGGGAATCGCGGCCTCGGAACACGGCACACAGGTCACGCTCGTGGACACCGTGGTCCGGGAGACCCGGCTGGACGGGACCGGCCGCGGCTTCGGCATCGACGTGGTAGAAGGCGCCACGCTCAGGGTGAAGGGCTGTGATGTCGCCTGAAACGCCCAGGTGGGGGTTCTTGTCTCCGATCCTGGTACCCAGGTCGCACTCATTGACACGGTGGTCCGAGACACCCGCTCGCAGGAGAACGGTTCGGGCGGGTTCGGGATGGAAATCACCAGCGGTGCCACACTCACTGCCGAGTCCTGTGAGGTCACAAGGAACACCGGCATGGGGATCGCGATCTCGGATCCGGCCACACGGGTCACCCTCGAGGACACGAATATCCGGGACACCCTGCCCGGCTGGAATGGCGACTTTGGCTATGGTCTCGAGGTCCTGTTCGGTGCTGCGCTCGCAGCGGAGGGTTGCGAGGTGACCAACAACGTGAAGATCGGCATCCTGGCCGTACACCCGGGCACCCAAGTCACGCTGCGTGACTCGACCATCTCAGAGACCACCACAGGAAACAGCGAGCAAGGCATGACGGCGATCGGTCTGGCCGTCCAGGATGGCGCATCGGCTACCAGCTCCGGCCTGGTCGTCCGAGACATCGAAGGCCCCAGTGTGGGGGTATGGGCCAACGACGCGCGCCTCGCCTGTGCGGACTGCACACTGCTCGGCAACCAGTTCGCAGGCGCCGCTGTGCTCAGCGGAGGCACGCTGGAGATCGAGGGCTCGCTGGTAGGTGGCACGATCGGCAGCACCAACCTCGGTGGTGGAGTGGGCGTCCTCGCCGCGAACCAGTGGGGCTGGGGGCCGCCCTCCTTGGCCGTCAGCGACAGCACCATCTCCGACAACCTGGTGGCCGGCGCCTGGTTGGAGGGAGAGGGCGACTATCGCCTCGAGCGTGTCATCGTCACCGGGGGGATCGGAGTCCAGCACGGAACGACGACTCGCTGCGGCGACGGGGTTTTCGCGGCGGGCACCACGGCCTGGGAAGAAAGCTCGGGTCTGGTCGTCCAGGACTGCGCGCTCACGAGCAACAACGGTGCTGGGCTCTTCCTGGACGACGCCTCAGCTCAACTCAGCGGGAACGCCTGGTCGGGCAATGAGCCCGATCTATGGCTCCAGGGGGACGCCTGTCGCTCGCCCAGCGACGACTACGACGGGGTCCCGAGCACCGAGATCTGCCCCACCTGGGACCAACCAACCTGTGAGCTGGAGTTCAGGCTGAACCTGGAAGTCGCACAGCTCGATCCCGCGATCCCACCGCCGCCTGAGGCTCCCCACCTCCCCATCCGCATGGGGCCCGATCTGCCTACTCCCTAGCGCCTGTACTGGAAGGCCACAGCGAGAGCGCCCGCGAAACGGTTCCCAGGCAGTGTACACTCCTCACAACCGATTTTCCGACGCACAACGTCTCGAGAGGGCGCTCCGGGCTCGAAAGAGGGATGGTTGGGGGAGTCTCGGAGTGAGCCGAGAGCCGGCATCGGAATCTGTCATGCGTCTCGATCGAGAGGCGGACTGGAATTGTCCTCCCCGCGAGGCCGCGCGGGCGGGGATCAACCCCGCCCCCACACCGGCCAGGGCCGGCATCCGTGGCCATCCTCGACCTTCGCCCTCCTGGCAGTCGCCTGCCGCGCTCAATCCCCCAACCGCCCCTCCACCCGCTCCGCCAGAGCTTCGGCCGCGAGGTAGTGACCCAGGAAGTTGGGGTGGGTCTTGTCCTCGTACATGTGGGGCTGGATGTTCTTGCCCAGGCCGATGGCGCGGGCGTCCATGCTCCGCAACAGGATGGCGGCGGAGGGATCGATGTTCCAGGTGGCCAGCTTGGCGTTGAGCTGGCCGTAGACCTCGTCGCCGCGGTAGCGCAGCAGGTCGTCCACCGGGCCGCCGAGCAAACGCGGGGTGAGGTCGGTGAAAGGGATGCCCTGCTCGCTCAGCAGGGCCACGAAGCGGGTGTAGGTCTGCTCTTCGGTGGCCGCCCACTGGGGGCGGGGCGCCAGGGTGGGGAAGATCACCACCTCGAAGGGCACGCCGGCCTGGTCGCACAGCTGCTGCATCTCGATGAGCGCCGCCTCGACCCGGGCCTCGTGCTCGGGATCGCCCAGGCCCTGCATGGAGCGGCTGGCGCTCTGCAGGCGGATCAGTCGAGCCAGGGCCGAGTGCTCGAAGAGCCACAGCCCCAGCCGATCCATGCCGCCGGTGGGTGCCCGCAGCCAGAACAGCTCGCCGTTGTGGCGGAACAGCACCGGTGTGATGCCGAAGTCGTTCAGGCACAGCTGCAGGATCACCATGTCAGGCTCGAGCTCCAGGGCCCTGTGGCGCAGCAGCTCGAGCTCGTTGAGCACCGAGTAGCCTGTGACCCCCATGTTCCAGACATCGACCTCGGGCTCCAGGCGCTGCTCGAGCATCAGCTCGAGCATATCGACGTAGGCGCGCTGCTCGGTGATGGAGTCGCCCAGCACCAGCACGCGCTTGGAGCCAAGGGGCTTGGCGTCCGGGGGCTCGCGGTCCTTGAAGCCCAGGGAGTTGGCGCCGCACCCACCGGGGGCCAGCTCGTAGCCCATGTGGGCCGCCGGCTGGACGCAGTCGTCGCGCCGGGTCTCGGCGCCCAGCAGCCCCTGCTCGCTCACCAGGGGATCGTAGGCTCCCAGGCGCACCGCACCCTCGACCCCCAGCAGCCCCACCAGCAGGCCGCCGAGCGCCAGCGCCACGCGCTGCAGGGCCCTGCGCATCTCAGCCTGCACTCAGTCGAGCCCGAAGCTGCTCGAGGCTGTGGGCGGGGTCGAGGTAGTCTCGCAGCTTGCGGTCGACGTAGTCGCGGCCGATCCTGCGGGCGAAGAAGGGGACCTCCACGGCTACCTCGACCTGACCCGGAGCGAGCGCGAAGGTGGCGTCGAAGCGGATGCCCTTGGTCTTGCCGCGGATGTGGTAGCGGTCCCCCTGCCAGGAGCCCACCATGGCGTAGCGGGTGGACCAGTAGTCGGTGAGCGCGGTGACGCGATCCCGAGCCTCCTGCTCGTCGAAGCCGTGGGAGTGGACGATCTTCACGCCGGTCCTCCGGGCGGTCCAACGTAATCGGCACGGCGGGTGCGCGGACCGAAACCTTGGCCAGGGCCCGTGATAGCGTGGCGGAGCAAGCCGGAGGGATCCCATGCCTCGCCACCAGCTTCTGATGTCGCTCACGCTCACCGCCTGCAGCCCCGATCCCGGCCCCACGGACACCGACGACACCGGCTCCCCGGACACCACCATCCCCGACGACTACGGCGTTGTGCAGGACTGCGGAGTGAGCGCTGCGGGAGGGTTCACGGAGTTCTACGACGACAGCCCCACCCTGCTGGTCCACGGCGATGACGAGCGTGAGACCGCCTATGCCGAGACCGTCCACGGCTACTACGCACCCTACCTGGGAGACTTCGAGCTGCGGGCGGCAGCGGACCTGAGCGAAGCCGACCGCCAGCTCAACCTGATGATCATGGGCTCACCCGACAGCAACCCGGTGCTCACGGAGCTCAACGGGACCCTGCCGGTCTGGTTCGGCGACGGCGAGTTCGTCTTCGGCGGCTATCGCTACGGGGAGGTGGGCCACGGCATCGCCATGATCCACCCCAACCCCTGGGCCCCGGATCGCTGGATCACCCTGTACGCGGGCAACAGCTTCGGCGGCAGCTACAGCACCTTCACCATCCCCACCGGAGGCGAGGACTACCACACGGTCCGCGGACGAGGCACTCCCCAGCAGGAGGGCGATCTGTGCCGAGACGGCGAGGTCTGGGGCTTCCACCAGCCCTGGGACGACGATCAGCGATCCGCGTGGGAGGAGTGGACCACCAGCCTGCACACCAACCACGCCGAACACCACGACTTCCACTTCGTGCCCGGAGGCGAAGCCGCGGACGAGATGAGCTGGCTGGCGGACTGGCAGGACAGCCGGTACCGCTCGATCCTGAACGTGCTGGAGATGGAGGCCCTGGAGCAGCCCATCCAGGCCTACCTGTACCCCGACAACACCACCAAGGGGCAGGTCACAGGCTCCTCGGGCAACGCCCACGCCAACTACCCCAACCTCGAAGTCCACATGGTCTACGGCGACGGCGTCTACGCCGTGGGAGCCCACGAGGACGTGCACGTGCTGGCCTGGCACCTGTGGGGCGAGACCCACTTCACCCTGATGGGCGAAGGCCTGGCGGTGATGGTGGACGGCAACTGGTGGGGCGAGTCCCTCGAGTACTGGGTCGCGACCTACCGAGACGACGGCAGCCTGCCGAGCCTGCAGGTGCTGATGGACGACTTCTGGAGCGCCGACGACTCCATCACCTACCCGGTGGCGGGCCACTTCGTGGACTGGTTGCTCACCGAGTGGGGCTTGGACACCGTGAAGACCCTGTACCTGACCGAGGATCTCGAGGGGGCCTTCGAGGACGAGCTGGGCATGGACCTGGCGACGGTGGAAGAGGCCTGGCTCGCCACGGTCGAGGGGTAATACGAGGGGAGCCGGAGGCCCGATGCCCACACCCCGCCTGCTCACCATCGATCTGGACGGCACCCTGGTGTGCCGCGACGGCACGGTGCACCCCGACGACCTGGCGGCCATCGCCGCCGTGCAGGAGCTGGGGGTCCAGGTCAGCATCGTGACCGGCCGGCTGTACAGCGGTGCGAGGCCCATCGCCGAGCAACTGGGGCTGAAGGGCATCGTGATCTGCGCCGATGGTGCCGAGCTGGTGGATCCCCTGAGCCACCGGGTGATACGCCACCGCCGCATCCGAGACAAGGCCGCAGCCTGGATGCACCAGGTGATCCGGAGCCGTGAGCTGGCCACCTTCGTGATGGCGGCCGACCGCATCGCCTACGACTCGAAGGGCGATCCCCACGCGCGCTACATGAGCAACTGGACCAAGGCGATGGAGCGGGTTCCCGCGGTGCTCGAGCTTCCCGCCTGGACCGACGAGCACGGCATCTCCGCCCTGGTGGCGGTGGGCAAGGTGGATCAGGTGGGGGCCGCGGCCAGCGGGCTGAACGCCCACGAGGGCCTGCACGCGGTGACCTTCCCGGTGAGCACCGCCCCGGGTGCCGAGGACAAGCCGTGGCTCGAGTCCTACCGCGGGGTGCTGGTGCGCGCCGAAGGCGTGAACAAGGGCCAGGCGGTGCGGGACCTGGCCGCCCAGCACGGGATGACCCTCGAGGACGTGGTCGCGGTGGGGGACTGGATCAACGACATCCCCATGCTCGAAGCCGCCGGCCGCAGCTTCGTGATGGGGGGTGCGGAGCCCGAGGTCAGGGAGGCCGCCAACGAAGAGCTCGACGCCCGAGGCTGGGAGGGCCGGGGCGTGGCCGAAGCGGTCCGGAAGGTGTGGGGGATCACGCCGTGAAGCCCGCTCCCGCCAACCCGCCTCTGGACCCCCGCGTGCTCGCGCTGCTGGTCCTCACCCTGGGTGTGGTGGGCATGGGCATCAACGAGTGGATGTCCCAGGGAAAGGGGGAGGTCTACCTCATCGCGGTGCTGGCCTGCCCCGCCATGGTGCTCATGGGCCTGGCGGGACTGTGGGAGCCCCGGGTGCTGTGGTCCCTGGGGCGGGACCGGACGGACAGCCCCGGATGGGTGCGTGGGCTCGGGATCGTGCTGCTGGTCCTGGGGCTGGCGTGTTCGGGCTGGCTGGCCGTGATCCGCTACCCGCTGATTCCGCTGGGGTGAGGGCGCCACCGACCCTGATCGCGAGGATGCAGCTTGTCACCTCTCCGGGCCGGCGCTACGGACGGTGTATGCGCTTCAACCTGATCAATCCCATCCTCGCACCGCTGCTGGCTGGCGCGGCGCTCACCCTGGCAGGCTGTCCCCAGCCCACCCCGGACGACAGCGACCGACAGCGGTCGGACACCAGCGGTGATGCCGACGACACAGCGCCGGACACCACCGGGGACACCTCACCTGCGGACACCGAGCGCGACACCGGGCTGAACGACACCGGCGACAGCTCGGGTGTACCCCCATGGCTGTCGGAGACCACCCTGTACATCAACATCGGCGACAGCGTGGCCGCTGGCTACGACGCCGACAGCAACTACGGCTACGCCTGGCTGCTGTACCACAACCGCGACGACTGGCCCGCCTACGACGGACACGACCTCAATGCCGTGGCTTCGCCGTCCATCCTGCACATCACCGACTCGGGGGCCACCAGCGACGAGGTGTTGGACAACCTGCGCGGGACCTCGCTGCCCAGCACCCAAGGAAACGTGGTGGTCACCATCAGTGCGGGTGGGAACGACTTCAACGACTCCATCTGGACCATGCTCAGCGAGGACCTCACCATGTCGGCGGCCACCGAGGTGCGAGAGAACCTGGCCAGCATGATCACCATCCTGCGCGCCAGCTACGGGGACCCCTGGATCTGGCTTCTGAACGTGCAGGACCCCACCGACGGCGTCGGCACCATCCCCTCGGGCTACGACGAAGGCTTCTGCGAAAAGATCGCTGAGTACGGCGCCCTGTTCGGTGACGTGGTGATCGCCAACCTGGGCCTGCTCAACCAGCAGATCGCCCTCGAAGCCGACGAACAGGGGGTCGGGCTGGCGGACTACCACGACTGGTTCCTCGGCCACGGCCTGAACAGCGACGACGGCTGGATGAGCGACGACTGCGCCCACCCCACCTCCGAGGGCCACCACCAGATGCGGCGCCTGATCTGGCAGGAGTGGACCGGCGAGCTGTACTGATTCCTCGACGCAGAGCCTCCGGACACCTCGGAGGTACCCGTGGGAGAACGGGGCGCGCGGAAGCTACTCCCGCACCATCGAGAATCCCACTCACCTCCTCGCTGGGATGATCCGAGGAACACCAGGCAGGGGCGGTAGCGGGGGCATGCCGGGGTTCAGATCAGCCACGTCGAGCGAGAGCGAGAACATCAACTCGCAGGTGGGCCGGTCCCAGGCTGGGCACAACTCTTGATCGGGAGCTTCGGAATACCCACCGAGTGGGTCCAGACAGGCCTCCCCCTGCACGAACAGATCGGGCTGGTTGTCCGACCACGTGTTGCCGCCAAGGGTGGCCCAAGCATCGTCCAGGAACAGCCCTGCTCCTGTGTTCCCGACGAAGGTGTTGCCCTCGAGCACCAAGCCCGAGCTCCCGTCCCAGGCCGCGGTGTCGGCTGCGAAGACGCCATCGCCGCATCGCGTGGTGCTCCCGTGGGGGATCCCCATCCCGCCAAGGAACGTGTTGCCCGTGAGCTGATAGCTCCCACGCCCACCGAGGTACACGGCCGCGACCGCATTGTCCGTGATGGAGCAGTCCTCCAGGACCAGGATCGGGGAGCCCCAGCCCCACTGGGTGCCCCCATAGATCCCGGTGCCTCCTCCGAGGTCGGCGCTCTCGACGGTCTCCGAGATTGTACAGGACGCCAACTCGAGCGACGCCGAGTCGATGACCACAGCCCCGGCGAAGCGGTTGCCGCCCAGAGAGCAACCCTCGCAGCTGCTTCGAGCACCAGCTCCCGAGGCCAACAAGCCAGGGCCCTCGTTGCTCGAGAGCCGTACCCCGGAGGCCGTGAGAACTCCACCAGCTTGAGAGATGGCACCCACTCCGACCGTACCCTGCCTCCCAGTAGAAGAGCCCGTAGCCGTCACGGTCGAATCGACGAGCGAGATGCTGCTGTCGGGATCCATCACCAGAACTCCGACAGCCGTGTTTCCGTCGAACAGACTCTCGCTGCCTGAGAATGTCGCGCCTCCGGCGACCTGCAGCCCGTACCCTCCAGCTCCGTCCACGCCCACCTGGGTGTTCCGCACTGTGGACCTCTCGAACGTGATCAGGGTGCCCGGATCGCCGACCGAGCACCCGACCTCACGGTTGCCCGCAAGCACGCAATCCTGGGCCACGAGCAGCGCCCCCCCATCCACCTGCAAACCATATCCACCCCGCCCCAACCCGTTCGGGCGCGTGCCAAGGATCAGCGTGTCCTCGAGCTTCACCACGGTTCCGAAGGAGCTCGCCAGCAGGCCCACGGTGGTGTTTCCTGCGATCGCGCATCCATCGGCCTCGAAGGTCACGCCGGAGTCGAGGATCACTCCGTACCCCCCCTCTCCATCCGACTCGGTTCGGGTATCTCGGATCACCGAGTCCACCAAGACAACCGAGGTCCCGGGATCGTAGCCGAGGAGCCCGACCGCGGCGTTGCTCTCGAGCAAGCACCCCTCGGCGAGCAGCGACGCCCCCTCGGAGACGAGGGCACCGCCGATCGCCCAACCATCACTGTCCAGGAGGATGTCGCGGATGGTGGTGTCGACGAGCGAGACGGTAGTGCCGTCGCCGTAGGCATCCACGCCTGCCCACTCGGCACCCTCGACAACGAGGGAGCAGGCCGAGAGCCTCGCGCCTCGCCCTACGATGATGGCGGCCGAACCGCCACCCCTCGAACCTGGCACCGTGTCCAGTATCCGTGTGTCCACCAGCTCGACGGTGGTGCCCTCCCCCGTGGCCACGACCTCGACCGCTCGGTTGCGCAGGAGCTCGCAGCCCTGCGCGCGGAGCGCTGCACCCGAGTGGGCGAAGATGCCAGGCCCTTCCCCATCCGTCCACGAGGGCCGGGTGTCGCGCAGCACCGTGTGCTCGAGGGTGACCTCCGACCCCCACTCGGAGACGAGGACAGCCGCTCCAGCGTTGCTCTCGAGCGCACAGTCCCGAGCAGCGACCATTCCTCCATCCGTGACGTAGATGCCGACCCCCCAGTCTCCGTGCTCATCCAATCTGGTGGCCCGGGCCTCCGAGTCCACGAGCGTGACCTCACTGTTCGTACCGAAGACGGCGATCGCCGCTGCCTTGTTGGACTCGAACACGCTGCTCTCAACCCGCAGGTTGGTGAACTCCAGTGGTTCGTACTGCGTGACCTGGAGACCAAACGAGCTGCTTTCCTCTACGCCGACATCCACAAAGCGGACGCTGGAGTACGCGATACTCACCCCAAGGTGGTTCGATCCCCTCACGGTCAGTCCGGACAGCTCGCCGAGCATGAAGTACATGTCGATCCCCGGCGTGCCCGCGTCTCCCACACTGGCGTCGAGGACCACCAGCTCCCGGCAGCGACCCGACAGGCGCACCCGGAGGTGGTGCCCGTCCATCACCAAGGTCTCGGGATAGGTCCCCGCCGCGATGGCTACCAGTCCGCCATCGTTGCGCCCCGCGGCGTCCGCCCCATCCTGGATCGACCTGAACGGCGCGGCCTCGCTACCATCGCCTCCATCCGGAGCCGAGGCGTCGACGAAGACGGTGGATTCATCCACTTCGAGGTCACCCCAAGTGCCGACTCCGCACTCCTTGGGAACACATATTCCCGCGTCGAGCAGGAAGCCGTCGGCGCAGCTGGTGGATTCGCCGCCGTCCTCCTTCCGAGGAGACTCACCGCCGCAACCCCAGCACATCACCGCCAACCCAGAGAGTGACGTGAGGATCGGGGTCAGGCGGCGCACTGGAGTCCTCCTACGCTCACTCGACTCTACACGAACCTCGCCTGAGACAATACTACCTCCCCCCATGAGAAATCCCTGCTTCATCCTGGCTGTTGGCCTCTCCGCCTGCGCGGGCCCCGCCGAGTCCGGTGAGGCCACCACCGTCCTGATGGACTTCGGCGGTGGCTCGGGCTTCTACGGTGCGCCCTTCCCCAGCGCCCACCGCCTGGTGGACGGGGTGGTGGACATCGCCGACCACCCCAACCCCGACGAGGTCGCCTACGTCGAGCAGGTGATGGAGCTGGTGGATGGGCGGCTGCCCGGCTTCTCCACCACCTCGGCGGTCTACTTCTCCCTCGACGCCCCACTGGCTCCTGTGGAGGGCGGCTACGGGCACACTGACGAAGACGCCGTGGCCTTCATCATCGGGGTGGACCCGGACTCCGACGACTACGGCGTACGGGTGCCCATCGAGCTGGGCTTCCTGGAAGACGGCACGGACTACGGGGCCGACAACCTGCTGTCCCTGCTGCCCCTGCAGGGCCGACCGCTGCTGCCGGGCACCCGCTACGCGGCAGTGGTCACCCGCGACCTGCTCGACGTCGAAAGTGAGCACCTGGGCCAACCCGAGCCGCTGGTGGACCTCATCGCAGGCGCCCCCGCCGGGCTCCCCTCCCCTGCCCTGGCCGCCTATCGATCCGCGCTGCTGGAGCTGGCCTCGCTCGGCATCGCGCCGTCGTCCATCGCCGGCCTCGCGGCCTTCACCACCCAGGACCCAACCGACGAGCTGCGCCGCCTCACTTCCGCCGCCCAGGCCCTCGAGCCCGTCGCTCTGACTGGCGCGCCGCTGCTCACCGACAGCTTCGACGACTACTGCGTGTACCGCAGCACCACGATGATGCCCGTCTACCAGGAAGGGGAACCTCCCTTCCTGACCGAAGGGGGCACCCTGGCCTGGGACGCGGACGGCCAGCCGCTATTGCAGGCCTGGGAAGAAGCCAACGTAGACATCACGGTGCCGCGGGGGGCCATGCCCGAAGCGGGCTACCCGATGGTGGTGTTCAGCCGCACCGGGGGCGGCGGTGAGCGCCCGCTGGTGGACCGCGGCCGGCAGGACGGCAGCGGCGCTCTGATCGAGCCCGGCAGCGGGCCGGCGTGGACCTTCGCCCAGGCCGGCTGGGCCGGCTTGTCGGTGGACGGACCCCACGGCGGGCTGCGCAACGTGAGCGGCTCGGACGAGCAGTTCCTGATGTTCAACATGCTCAACCCCGGCGCCATGCGGGACAACGTGCGGCAGAGCGCGCTGGAGCTGGCCCTGGTGCCGGCGCTGATCACGAGCCTGGAGCTGGAAGTCTCGGACTGCGAGGGCGCTGGCCAGGACGGGCTGGCGTGGTTCGACAGCGACGGGTTGACTCTGATGGGCCACTCCATGGGCGCCACCATCGCGCCGCTCACCCTGTGCATGGACACCGGCTACCAGGCCGCGATCCTGAGCGGCGCTGGGGGCTCGTGGACGAACAACATCATCTACAAGCAGAAGCCCCTCGAGGTGCGCCCCATGGCCGAGGCGATGATCGGCTACGACGACGGCGAGCTGACCGAGCACGACCCCTTCCTCAACATCTTCCAGTGGGGCGGGGAGGTCTCGGACCCACCGGTCCATGGCGCCGCGCTCCAGGAGGCCGGGGTGCACGTGCTGATGCTGCAGGGCATCGTAGACCACTACATCATGCCCCCCATCGCCAACGCCACAAGCCTGTCGCTGGGGCTGGATCTGGGGGGAGAGGCCCTGGACGCCAACCACGAAGACTTGCAGGCTCTCACCCCCCTCGAGGACCTGCTGCACTGGGTTGGCCGGAGTCGGGTGGAGCTGCCGATCGCGGGCAACACCGATGGCTCCACGCGGGTGGTGGTACAGCACGCCGAGGATGGGCTGCAGGACGGCCACGAGGTGGCCTTCCAGACCGAGCCGGCCAGGCTCCAATATCGGCACTTCCTGGCCACCCTGGCCTCGGGGGTCCCGGAGGTGGAGTAGCCACGGCGATCCGCTACACTGCCGACATGCGCTGCTTCGTTCTCGCCTCCTCCCTGCTGCTCGCCTGCGGTCCCGAACCCGACGAGCCGCCCGACGACACCCAGCCCGAGGCCGACACGGACGCGGACGCGGACAGCGACACCGACACAGACGCCGACGCCGACGCCGACGCCGACGCCGACAGTGACGCGGACACCGATGCATGCGGCGATGATCTGTCGGGCAGCGGTCCGGTGGCCGGCCCCCAAGGCCTGATGATCCAGGCCCACACCTCCACCGACCTGTGCGCCCTGGAGCGCGCCCTGGACCACGCCTGCGAGGACCACCGCCACGGCGGCGACGGGACCCTGCGGGATCTGGTGCTCACCGACGTGGTGCTGGCGGTGGACGGGGTTCCCAGCGAGAC
>CAZHIK010000163.1:0-12500 GCA_964532635.1 uncultured Enterobacterales bacterium | reverse complement strand
CGGGCTCCGCAGTGGGCGCACTTCTTGTCGCCAGTGGCGTTGATGCCGTTGCAGACCGGGCAGGTCTTGTGTTCGCGCTTGACGGCCTTGGCTTTGCCGGCGATCTCGCGGCCGCGCCCCTTCTGACGATCTTGCCAAGCCCGCAGCTTCCAGCGGATGCGCACCGGGTTCATCCCCACGGCCTTGCCGAGCCGGGCCACAGTCTCGATCCAGTCGTACTCGTCGCGCTGGGGCTCGCTCATGGGGAAGCTCCTGGAGGACAGGAGAATATCTTGCACGCCGGACAGAACTTGGCGAGCGCTCAGTCCTCGAACAACCCCCACATGACCCCGCCGTCGCTCATCACCGGCTCCCAGCCCTGGAGGGCCCCGATCGTGGGCACGATGTCCACCAACTCCCAGGGCTTCACCGGATCGCAGTCCAGGTCTATCCCAGGCCCCACCGCCAGGAACATCACCTCGCGGCAGCCGTCGCAGTCGCAGCCGTGGTTGGCGTAGCCGCCGTTGTCGTCGTCGTGACGGCCATGGTCGGAGGTGACCAACAGCACGGTGTTGTCGGCATAGGCGGGCCGGGACTGCAGCTCGTCCCAGAGCCAGCCCACCAGGCGGTCGGCCTCGGCGATGGTGGAGGTGTAGTCCTTCCAGGTGCCGTAGTGGCCTGCGCTATCGACATCCGAGCCGTAGACCATGGAGAAGACGGGGTCCAGATCGTCCAGGCGGTCCACGAAGGCCTCGAACACATCGGCGTCGCTGTGGCCCTGGTTGACGATCAGGGGCCAGTAGTCCGGCCCGTAGTCCTCGTGGAAGCTCGGCTTCCAGACCGACTCGTCGTCGTAGCCGGGCAGGACGTAGAGCGCGCGCTCGGCGGGCAGGTCGTAGCTGGCGCGCAGGTACTCCCAGTGGGTGGGGTAGGCGAAGTGGGCGTCGTGCTGGTTGCTCTCCCCGACCCAGGCGTTCCAGATGCCGGTGTGGATGGACGCGGTGCCGAACTTGGTGGTGGTGCGGCCCCGATTGAGCATGGGGCCGGGGGCGCAGCCTTGGTCCGCCAGGGCTGCCAGCTCCGGGGACCAGGTGGCCTCGAGGTCCCCCAGCACCTCGCCGTAGCGGGCACCGTCGATGAGCACGAGCACCACCCGCGGGCCCTCGTAGGCCGGCAGGGTGGGCGGATCGCCGCTGTCTTCGACGGCTGCTGGGCAACCGAGGAGGAGGGACAGTGGGAGAACACAGCGCAGCATGGCCGTGCAGCGTAGCTGCTACGCAAAGAACGTGCAGATGACATCGACACCGAACGTGCGCGGGAGCACCGGCTGCGAACCGGATACAAGGCGCACCCCTCGAGCCCCCGGAGATCCCATGGCCCGCGCCAAGGTCGCCATCCTCAAGACCTCCCCTCGCACCGTCCTGTCGGACTACCACGAGCTGATGAACCTGGCCGGCTACCAGGATGTCGTGGACAAGACCGCCGACACAGCGCTCAAGATCAACATCTCATGGCACTACTTCTTCCCCTCCAGCTCCACCACCCCCTGGCAGCTCGAGGGCGTCATCCGCGCCATGAAGGCCGACGGCTACGACCCGGACCTCATCCATGGCTGCCACAACCGCACCGTGGTGATCGACTCCCACCTGGGCGAGGTGGAGAACAAGCAGCTGGGCCCGGTCCTGGACAACGGCCTGCGCAACATCCATCTGTACGAGGGCGAGCCCTGGATCCCCATCGGAGAAGCCGTCGGTGACCTGACCAAGAAGTTCACCGTGCTCAACGAGGTCTACCCCCGGGGCTTCTCGATCCCCAAGCGCTTCCTGGGCGAGAACATCATCCACCTGCCCACCGTGAAGACCCACGTCTTCACCCACACCACGGGTGCGATGAAGAACGCGTTTGGAGGCCTGCTCAACGAGCACCGGCACTGGACCCATCCGGTCATCCACGAGACCCTGGTGGACCTGCTGATGATCCAGAAGAAGATCCACAACGGCCTGTTCGCCGTGATGGACGGCACCTTCGCTGGCGACGGCCCCGGCCCCCGCTGCATGGTGCCCCACGTCAAGGACGTGATCCTGGCCTCGGCCGACCAGACCGCCATCGACGCGGTGGCTGCCAAGCTGATGGGCTTCGATCCCATGTCCATCAAGTTCATCCGCATGGCCCACGACATGGGGCTGGGCGTGGGCGACCCCCGGGAGATCGAGATCGTGGGTGACACGGTCACCGGCAACGAGAACTGGAACTTCGACGGGCCCTACAAGGAGATGACCTTCGCCTCCAAGAACCAGCACCGCATCTACTGGGGACCGCTCAAGGGCCCGGTGGAGTGGTCGCTCAAGACCTGGATGGCCCCCTGGGCCTACATCGCGTCGGTCATCTACCACGACATGTACTGGTACCCGAAGAACGGCAACGACCGGGTGCTCGAGGTGCTCCGCAGCGACTGGGGCCGGCTCTTCGAGAACTGGGAGAACCTGACCCCGGACGAGCAGGGCTGGACCGAGCTGGGCCCACCCCCGGGCGGCTACCGCCACGACACCCCCGCGCTGCTCAAGAAGGGCGTGGGCCTGGTGTGGGGCGCGCTCAAGGAGTCTCCCGAGGTGGCCAACCGGCTGCGCAGGCGGGCCATGGGCCAAGCCGACGACGGCACGATCCCCCCGCGCTGCGGGGGTCAATAGCCGGATCGTGGTAGACTGGAACGCTCCCACGGAGCGCACCGCACCACCATGTACCGAACCGGCACGCTCGCGCTGATCATCTCGCTGTCACTTCCCACGGCTGCGTGGGGTGCCTGCGAGCAGCCCCTCACCCGCGCCAGCATGCTGCTGGAGATCGAGCAGGCCACCCAGGCCTTCCGCCAGCTGGATCGCGATGGCTTCACCTCGGGGCGCGACGGACTCATCGCGGCCCTGCCCTGCCTGAGTGAGCCTCTGCAACCCGCCGACGCGGCCAGCCTCCACGGCCTGATGGCCATGAGCGCCTTCCTGGCCAAAGACGACGGCGCTTCGGTGGCCAACCTCCACGCAGCGGTGCGCAGCCAGCCCGACTACGACCTGCCCCGAGACCTCTTCCCCGACGGCCATCCGCTGCGCTTGCACCTGCACGTGGCCCGCAGCCTCACCCCCGGTCTGCAGCGCGCCTTGCCTGTCCCTGCCCAAGGCCTGATCACGGTCGACGGCAGCTCGGCCACCCATGCACCCGGCGATCGCCCCTCGGTCCTCCAGTGGACTGCGCAGGAGATCGAGGTCCTGGACACCGCCTACCTCGAGGTCGGCGCGCCCATGCCCGACTGGGGTCCGGTGCCCGTCGTGGCGACGGGCACCACCGACCGTCGGCCCTGGGGCCTGCTGGCGGGCGCTGCCGGTTCGGCCGCCGCAGCCGCCGGACTGTACTCGCTGGCGGCATCCCGCCACTCCCTGTTCCTGGATCACGGCACTCCCTACGGAGATCTTCCCGCCCTCCAGCAACAGGCCAACGCCTTCACCGTCGCATCGGCGGGGGCTGGCGCCGTCGCTCTCGGCCTCGGGACCGCGGTGGTGCTGCGATGGTAGCCACCGAGCGCCGCTACTGGTTCCTCGAGGTGCTGGGGCGCGGGGCCTTCGGATCTGTGTACCGCGCAGAGCTGCAAGGCCGCGGTGGCTTCCGCAAGCCCGTGGCCATCAAGCTGCTGCACAGCGAGCGCACCAGCGCACCCGAGGTGGTGCGCCGACTACGGGACGAGGCCCGCCTTCTCGCCCACGTCAGCCACCCCGGCATCGTCCAGGTCGACGGTCTCATCCAGCTGCGCGGTCAGTGGGCCGTGGTGATGGAGTATGTCCAGGGCGTGAGCCTGCGCGAGCTCATCGCCCTTGGGCCCGTGCCCATCCTCTGCGCGGTCCAGATCGTCCAGCAGACCGCCGAGGCCCTGGACGCCGCCCACAACGCCGCCGACGGCGACCGGCCCTTGGCGCTGGTGCACCGGGACGTCAAGCCGAGCAACATCCTGCTGACCCCCGATGGCCACGTGAAGCTGGTGGACTTCGGCGTAGCCCAGGCCAACCCCGAGGCGCGGGAGGCCCGCTCGGACGAGCTGTTCTTCGGCGCCCCGGAGTACATGGCCCCGGAGCGCTGGGAGAACAACGACACACCTGTTGCCGACGTCTACTCCTTGGGCGCCGTCTTCTGGGAGCTTCTCACGGGTGAACTGCTGGGCCGCGCATCCACCAACCAGCTGCGGCATTGCGAGCTGGTCGAAGACGCCGTCGAGCAGCTCCAACACCTGGGCGACAACGATCTATCGGAGCTGGTCTACGCCATGCTTGCGTTCGTGCCCACGGAGCGTCCCGACGCCCGGGAAGTGGCTCGGACCTGCATGGAGATCGCCCCCAATGTTCCCGGTCCGTGGCTCCGGGACTGGTCGGAGCGAGAGGTGCCCCGGGCCCGCAGCCGTCGGGCAATGGACGCCGACGATCCATTGGTGGACGTGATGTTGACGGAGTCCGACGCCTCCGACATCACCACCATCATCCCCCAGGTGACCGAGCGCGGCCGCGCACGCTGGGTACAGCTGGCGGTCCTGATCTCGGTGGCCGCCCTGGCAGTGCTCACCCTGTGGGCGGTCCACGCCACCCAGACCCTGCGCGACGCCGACGTTCACACCCGATCCCGGATCACCACGCCCAGCACCCCGGACGCATCACCCGACGCGCCCGGGGATCTCGCTCCCGAAACGACCGCAGTCCAGGAAGCCGAACCCGAGTCGCGGCTCACCTCGGAGCCGAGCCCCGACACGACCGACGGTGCCACCACCCCGCCCACCCGACCCACCGCGCACCCTGCGCCCCCGGTCAATCCTGCGCCCGCGCCTGCCAAGGCCACGGTGTCGGCCCAGGGCGACGCCACCGAGCTGTTCCTGCTGGGCACGAGCGGTCGCTTCCCGCCAGGCGAAATCCCCGCCGGCAGCTACACCATCCACGCCCGCTTCGAGGGCCGAGGTCTGGTCGAGGCCGGCCAGGTCGAGCTGAAGCCCGGCAGCGCGGTCACCCTCACCTGCGACAGCGGCTTCGCGCTGTGCAAGGTCCAGTGATGCGCACCTTCGCCCTGCTCCTGCTCCTTCCAGCCTGCACCTGGGTCGGCCAGGGCGACTGGGATCGGGCCAACGACCGCGACGGCGACGGCCACCTGGCCCTCGTCAACGGCGGCGACGACTGCGACGACGATGACGCTGCCGTCCACCCCGGCGCAGACGAGCTGTGCAACGACCAGGACGACGACTGCGACGGCCTCGATGACGAAGATCCCGTCGATGCCCCCACCTGGTACCCAGACGCTGACGAGGACGAATATGGCGACGGCACCCAGGGCGAAGCGGCCTGCAACGCACCAGAGGGCTGGATCGCCGACGACAGCGACTGTGATGACGGTGACGCTGCTGTCCACCCCGGCGCTGACGAGCTGTGCAACGACCGCGACGACGACTGCGACGACGAAGTGGACGAAGACCCGGTGGACGAGACCACCTGGTACCTCGACAGTGACGGCGACGACTACGGGGGCGAGGAGACCATCGCCGCCTGCGATCAGCCCAGTGGAGCCACGACCACAAGCGATGACTGCGACGACACGGACGCGTCGATCCACCCGGGCGCCGCCGAGTGGTGCGACGGGATCGACACGGACTGCGACCAGACCGAAGATCCCTCGAACCTGGTGAGCTTCGTGGACACCAGCGGGACCTGGACCGACCTCAGCGCGAGCTTCCAGGACCACAGCATCGCCAGCGTCCACGAGCTGTCCACCGACGGCACGCTGTACTTCTGCCCGGGCAGCTACGTCGGGCTGATCTCGGTCTCGGCTACTTCTGCCGCCATCGTCGGGCGCGATGGCTCGGCCTCCACCACCCTGTCCGGCAAGTCCGACGGTCCGGTGATCAGCACCACCGCCGGTGCTGCCACGCTGGGGGTGAGTGGTCTGACTCTGGCCGAGGGCGACGGTGACCTCGGCGGTGGGATCAGCTCCACCATCGAGGGCATGGATCTCACGGGTCGGGATCTCGTGATCACGGACTGCGAGGCCGATCTCGGGGGCGGGATCTACTTGGAGAACGCCACCTTCGACCTCGAGGAGGTCACCCTGACCGACAACACCGCGGCGCAGGGTGGTGGTGGCCTCTATGCCGAAGGTGGCAGCGGGACGGCCGGTGGACTCTGGGCGACAGGGAACGCCACGCCAGGTGATGGCGGCGGGCTGACCTTGTCCAGCGGTGTGCTCGAGCTCGCCGACAGCTTGGTGGACGGCAACGCGAGCGGCGGAGCTGGCGGGGGCATCGCAGCTTCCGGCCGAACCAGCGAGCTCGCCTTGGACGCCACGCTCGTTCAGGACAACAACGCCGATCGCGGCGGTGGCCTGTCCATCGACGACGCGGCGGTGACCTGCACGGGCACCACCAAGGCCGCTGCCGGTTTCCATGCAAACGTCGCCACCTCGTACGGTGGCGGGCTCACCATCGATGGGAGCCAGGCCAGCTTCATCGCCACCAGCTGCGACTTTGGCGCCGGCGAAGACAACAACGATCCCGACGATCTCTACGCCGAACAGAGCGGCCAGGCGTACTGGTACGCCGACGATGTCGACGTCGAGTGTGACTGGAGAAGCTGCGAGTAGACCGGACCTGCCCCTCCTCCCCGTGGTAGACTGCGGCGCTCGCCCTCCCGGAACTCCACCCATGGCCAGTGTCAATCGCCTCTACAAGGTCTACGAAGTCCTTGGGGTCGGTGCGTTCGGCGCGGTCTACCGTGCCGAGCTGATGGGCAGCGCGGGCTTCCGCAAGTCCCTGGCGCTCAAGCTGCTCCACCCGGATCGGGCCAGCTCCCCCGACATCCTCTCCCGCCTCCACGATGAAGCCCGCCTGCTAGCCTTCGTGAACCACCCAGGAATCGTCCAGGTGATCGACCTGGTGAAGCTCGACGGGCGCTGGACCATGGTCATGGAGCACCTGCCGGGAGCGAGCCTGCGGGAGCTGCTCGAACACGGCAAGCTCCCCGACATCTGCGCGGTCCAGATGGTGGAGCGCATCGCCGAAGCGCTGGACGCGGCCCACAACGCCAAGGACGGCGCCACACCGCTCAAGCTGGTCCACCGGGACATCAAGCCCTCCAACATCATCGTCACCTCCGACGGCTCGGTGAAGCTGGTGGACTTCGGCGTGGCCCTGGCCAACGCCGACGTGCGCGAGGCCAACACCGACGAGCTGTTCTTCGGCGCCCCGGAGTACATGGCCCCCGAGCGCTGGCACTTCAGCGACACCCCCGCCGCCGATGTCTACTCTCTGGGAGCGGTGCTCTACGAGATGCTCACCGGTGAGCTGCTCGGCCGCACCAGCGCCAACCTGGCCCAGCACTGCGATCTGCTCGACGACGCTGGCGGTCAGCTCTTCCGCCTCGAGAGCCGCGAGGTGCGTGAGCTGGTGGAGCAGATGCTGGCCTACAACCCCCACGAGCGCCCCACCCCCCGCGAGGTGGCCCTGGCCTGCAAGCAGCTCATCCCCGGCCTGTCTGGGCCCTGGCTGCGGGACTGGGCCGAGCGCGAGGTCGGACGGGCCCTGGACCTTCGCCTGCCTGTCCACAACGATCCCCTCCTGGGTACCGTGCTGGAAGAATCGGACGACGACGAGCTCACCTCGGTCATCCCTCAGCCCAAGCGTCCCTGGCTCAACACCCTACGGGTGGCCATGCTGGGGCTGGCCGCCCTGTTGGCTGTGGTTGCCTGGTGGGGAGTCCGGGCCACCACCGCCATGCTGGACGAAGATCGCCGCAACGTCCGGGAGCACCTCGCCGCTGCCGAGGCCCTGGTGGCCGCCAATGACGAGCCCGAAGACCCGCCGGCCCCCGCGCCGGCACCCAAGGCGACCGCCATGGCCGAGGTCGAGGCAGCCGGAGACGCCAACCAGATCTTCTTGATCGCCGACGACCGGCGCCACAGCCCCGGCACTGTCCCTGTGGGCACCTACGACATCGAGGCCTGGTTCGGCACCAACCGCGCGCTGGTGGGTCAGGTTCGGCTGGCCGCCAACCAGCACGTGAAGATCACCTGCGAGAGCGCCCAGGCCAGCTGCCGCATCGACTAGTCTGCCCGCGGCTTGCGACGCGGCCGGTCCTCGGGCGTGGCCGTGGTGGGATCCTCGGGCCAGGCGTGCTTGGGGTAGCGGCCCCTGAGGTCCTTGCGCACCTGGTGGTAGGTGTCGCGCCAGAAGCTCTCGAGGTCCCGGGTGACCTGGGCCGGACGCTGGTTGGGGGCCAGCAAGTGGACCAACAGCACAACCCGCCCCCGGGCGACCCGGGGGGTTTTCCGCAGCCCGAAGAGCTGCTGGATGCGCGCCGCCAGCACGGGCGGCTCGGCTGGCACGTCGCGCCCAGCGCCCTTCGTCCAGCCACCCTCCACGATCCCTCCCGTGTCCGGGTAGCGCAGGCGCACGGTGGAGCCCGAGGGAACCTCGAAGCGCTCCGGCGCCTCGCGCTCCAGGACCGCCAACTGGGCGCCTGTGAGCCGCGAGCGCAGCTCACGCTCCCAGTCGATCTCCCGCAGGTGGGCGAAGCTGGACCGGCCGACGCAGAGATCGGGGATGAACCTCCCGAGGTCGCTGAGATCCGGCCAGCCCAGCTCGGGAAGGTGGTGGGCCAGGAAGCGCATGCGGTCGAGCAACCAGGCCGCCTCGGGGATCAGCTTCAGGGCCCGCACCGGCTTGGCCTGAGCCCGCTCCGCCAAGATGGCCGCCACGTCCTGGGGATCCGGGCTGGACCGCGCGGGACGCTCGTCGAGCACCAGGTCGCGGTAGCGGGTGACGCGGCTGGCCACCACCGCCTCTCGCTGCGGATCGAAGTCCAGCAGCTCCTCCTCCACCAGGTCGAGATCCTCGAGCTCGAGCGCCATGGCTCGCTCGATGAAGTGCTCAGCCCGCTCCCCCCGACGCGCAGCACGGAGCACCACCGCCAGGACGAGCCGCGCGCCCTCGGCCTCGCTGCCCTCGTCGAGCACCGCACCCTGCCCACCGACCAGGCGATAGCGGAGGCTGCGCGGACGGCGCTGCAGACCCACCCGGTCCGGAAAGCCGGCCAGCAACCAGGCCGTCGCTCGGTCGGGATCTCTCGGAGGTGGCTCGGGTCCCAGGGCGCGACGCGCCTCACGCTCGAGCAGCCCGCTGAGGCGCTCCACCCCACCCCTCGGCTCCGAGGCCGCCGCCGCCAGCGCCGCGGCTTCGGCCAACTGGCCATCCTTGTGCCCCTCCACCACCACCCGGGCCAGGCGCGGGTGGACCCCGAGGGTCTCCATGGTGCGCCCCAGGGCGGTGATCTGGCCCGAAGGCTCGAGCGCCCCCAGCTCGACCAGCAAGGCCTCTGCGGCGGCCCACGCCGGCGCCGGGGGCGCCTCGAACCAGCCGAAGCTCGCCGGGTCCGCGCCCCAGGCGCGCATGGCGAGGGCCGTGGGCGCCATGTCGGAGCGGACGATCTCCGGCTCGGTGGACGGCGCAAGCAGGCGCTGCTCGGACGCCGTCCACAAGCGGTAGGCCAGCCCAGGGCCGGTGCGTCCTGCGCGCCCCGCGCGCTGGTCCGCCGCGTCGGCCGCGATGCGCACGAGCTCGAGGCGCTCGAGGCCCAGGGCGGGATCGAGCCGCGGCTGCTTGACCAGCCCACAGTCCACCACCGCGCGCACACCGTCGAGGGTCACCGAGGTCTGCGCGATGTTGGTCGCCAGCACCACCTTGCGACGCGGCGAAGGGGCCAAGGCCCGGTCCTGCATCGCCCCGCGCAGCCGCCCGTGCAGTGGCAGCACGTCGATACCTTCGATCCGGCCCAGGGCCCTGGCGGTGCGCTCGATCTCCGGCACCCCCGGCAGGAAGACCAGCACGTGGCCCACGGGGCTGTCCACGAGAGCGCGCCGCACGGCCCGGGCGCAGCGGACCTCGAGGCGCAGGTCGTCCGGCCGCTCGAGGTAGCGCAGCTCCACCGGGTGGACCCTCCCCCGCCCCTCGATCACCGGACAGGCCTCGGCCCCCCCGAGGAACGCGACCACCGGCCCGGGGTCGAGGGTGGCCGACATGACCACCAGCCGAAGGTCGGGACGGGCCTCAGCGCGGACCTCCCGCAGCAGAGCCAGGGCCAGGTCCACCTGCAGGCTGCGCTCGTGCAGCTCGTCGAGCACCACGCAGCCCACACCCTCGAGGAAGGGATCGGCCTGCAGCTTCCGCAGCAGCAGGCCCTCGGTCAGGAACATCAGCCGAGTGGTGCGACCCGCACGGCGCTCGAAGCGCACCTGGTAGCCCACCTCCTCCCCCACCCGACCGCCGCGCTCCCAGGCCACCCGGCGAGCAGCCAGCCGCGCCGCCACCCGGCGTGGTTGGAGCACCAGCACCGCCCCATCGCCAGCGAGCCCGTCGTCGAGCACCGCCGCCGGAACCCGGGTGGTCTTGCCGGAGCCGGGGGGTGCGACCACCACCACCTGGCCCGTGCGCCCCAGGTAGTCGAGGATCGCGGTCAGGGAGTCGTCGATGGGCAGGGGCTGACGGGGAGGCATGGCGATCCGGCGCGAGTGTACACTCATAGTCCCCGCTGACCGGAGAACCCATGCGAAGCCTGCTCCCACTCCCCCTGCTGATCTGCCTGGGGCTCCCCGCCTGCGGTGACAAGGCCGACGACACGGCCCTACCGCCCGAAGGCGACACCGACACCGACACCGACGCCGACACCGACGCCGACACCGACGCCGATAGCGACACCGACGCCGACACCGATAGCGATAGCGACACCGACGCCGACACCGACACCGTGGACTGGGGCACCGGAGGCAGCGGGGGCGCCGCGGGCACCGTGGACACCGAGCTGGGGAGCTGTGAGTTCAGCTACCACGTGCCCACATGCGCAGTGGGCGGCCTGCCGGCGGCCATCGTCTACGACCAACACGGAAACGGCGGCAGCGGAGCGGGGCAGGTCCAGCAGTGGCAGGACTTCGCTGAGCAGGAGTGCATCATCGTGGTCGGCCAACAATCGGAGGCGGGTGGTGCCTGGAACGAAGGAGTCGACGTCGACTGCTTCTGGGACATGGCCGACTACCTCGACGGTCTGTACGACATCGACACCAGGCGTCGCTACCTGTCCGGGTTCTCATCGGGGGGCACCTGGGCCTGGGCCTTCGGCCTGGCCAACAGCGACTGGTTTGGCGGCTTCGCCAACCAGGGCTGCTCCATCACCTACGCGGTCTACATGGCGGTCTGGCCCGAGGGCACCGGCCGCGTCATCCCCGTGCACATCACCCACGGCACCGATGACACCGTGGTCGACTTCTACCACGCCGAGTGGGGATACGAGGAGCTGAGCAACGCAGGCTGGCCCGTGGAGCTGTACGCCATCGAGGGTGGTGGCCACTCCGACCTGGGAGACTACCAGCAGGAGGCGTGGAGCTTCCTCGAGGCCAACAACCCACTCTAGACATGGCGCGCGGGCCCGGCGACGGTACACTCCTAGTCCCCGAGCGCTGGAGGTCCCATGCGAAGCCCGATCCACGTCGCCCTGCTCGCAGCCCTGTGCGCGGTCGGCTGCGGTGACAAGGCCGACGACACCGGCTTGCCCCCCGAGGGTGACACCGACACCGACACCGACACCGACACCGACACCGACGCAGACGCAGACGCAGACGCAGACGCAGACACCGACGCAGACACCGACACCGTGGGCTGGGGCACCGGCGGCTCTGGCGGGCCCACGGGAACGGGGAACAGCAACGTCGGCGACTGCACCTTCACCTACCACGTGCCCGAGTGCGCCGTGGGGGCCACACCGAGCGCCATCGTCTACAGCCAGCACGGCTCGGGGGGACGCGGCGAATACCAGGTGCGGGACTGGCAGAGCTTCGCGTCCCAGGAGTGCTTCATCGTCATCGGCCAGGACTCGGAGACCCAGACCAGCTGGAACACCGGCACCGACGTGCAGTGCTTCTCGGACATCGCCGACCACCTCGACACGCTGTACGACATCGACACCCGACGCCGCTACCTGAGCGGCCACTCGGCCGGGGGACACTGGACCTGGGCCATCGGGCTGTACAACAGCGACTTCTTCGGCGGCCTGGCACCCACCGCGGGCTCCATCTCCTACGCCATCCACTGGGGGATCTGGCCCGACGACACCGGCCGCGTCATCCCCGTCCACATCACCCACGGCACCGACGACACCATCGTTCCCTACAGCTACGCGGAGCTGGGCTATCGAGAGCTGAGCGACGCGGGCTGGCCGGTGGAGCTGTACACCATCGATGGGGGTGACCACTTCGAGCTGGGGAACTACCAGGAGGAGGCCTGGACCTTCCTCGAGGCCAACTACCCCCGCTGATCCCTGCCTTGAGCTCCCCTCCCCCCTCCCCCGCTCCCTCCCAGGCCCGCCTGAGCCTTGCCTGGTTGCTGAACCTGCTGGTGCTGCTGCAGGTGCTGCCCATGGTGGTGGGGCTCGAGATCCCCATCCAGCACGACATCTTCATCTCGGACC
>CAZHIK010000162.1:11184-12531 GCA_964532635.1 uncultured Enterobacterales bacterium | reverse complement strand
TGGCGCCGATGATCACGTCGTCGTAGCCGTCGCCGTCCACATCGCCCGCGCCAGCGACGTCGATGCCGTAGGCATCGTCCAGGGCCCCGTCGGCCGGGACGATCTCGGTGCCGCCATCCAGGCCGCCGCTGCCGCCGAGGAACAGGAAGGCCGAGCCGCTGTCTCCCCTGCCCTGCGCGCCGATGATCACGTCATCGTAGCCATCGCCGTCGACGTCACCGGCGCAAGCTAGGCTGAGGCCGAAGTTGTCCAGGCTCTGGCCCGAGGACGCCGCGATCTTCACCTCACTGCTGCTGTCAATGCCGCCGGCGCTGCCCAGGTACAGGTAGGCGGCCCCAGTGGACTCCTCGTCGCCCCAAGCGCCCACGATGACATCGTCGTAGCCGTCACCGTTCACATCACCGGCCCCCGCCACGGCGCGGCCGAAGTTGTCGTCCGCCGCGCCGTCGCTGGCGAGCAGCATCAGCTCTGTACCGCTGTCGATGCCGCTGGCGCTGCCCAGGTAGACATAGGCCGATCCGGCAGCATCTCCATTGTCACCGCTCAGGTAGGCGCCCACGATCACGTCGTCGTAGCCATCGCCGTTCACATCTCCAGCCCCGGCCACCGCCGCCCCGAAGTCGTCGAGCATGCCCGCGTCCGAGGCCATCAGCTGTGTGGCAGCTGAGCTGGCCAGACCCTTGGCGCTGCCCAGGTAGATGTACGCGGCGCCCATGCCCACGCTGTAGCCGTAGGAGCCCACGATCAGATCGTCGTAGCCGTCGCCATTGACGTCTCCCGCCCCGGCCGCCGCAGCCCCGAACGCGGCGCCGTAGCCGCCGTGGGCGGGCAGGATCTTCTGATCCTCGTTCTCGCTGGTGCCCGGATGGGGGGTGGGGATGCCGGCGGTGATGCGGAACAGGATGTCCGCGCCGGGTTGGCAGGCGGGGAGCAGCAAGATGAGCAGGGCAGAGCGCACGGCGGCCTCCTCGAGGAGTGCATGGCCGACGGTACACCGTTGCAGGCTCGCCGCAAAGCCAGAGGGCTCACCGCACCCTGGCGGCGCGGGCCATGGCGTCGAGCACCGACCGAGGCACAGGGTGGCTGCGCTGGGTCGCGAGGCTGACCGACACCATCAGCGTGGTCGAGACCGCAACCCCCGCGAACATGGCGTGAACCGCGGTCACCTCGTCCAGACCGGTCAAGGACCAGGTGATGGCCGTGAGCGCACCGCCCACCATGGACGCCACGGCACCCGGGGTGTTGGCCCTGGGCCAGAACACGGCGCAGACGTAGGCGGGCAGGAAGGCGCTACCGAGCACCGAGGTGGTGAACGCCTCGCAGCAACTCGGACCACCGGTGCTCTCG
>CAZHIK010000162.1:0-11174 GCA_964532635.1 uncultured Enterobacterales bacterium | reverse complement strand
GGTGAACACCACCACCGCGAATACCCCCGGTGGCTGCAGCAATGCCACGGCGTAGCCGATCACCGCGATGGCCAGCACCAGCAAGCGAGACACCAGCACCATCTGGCGGTCCGTGGCCCCTGGCCGAACGAAGCGCTGGAAGAGGTCGCGGGACGCGATGGAGCCGGCCTGCAACAGGATCGAATCCGCGGTCGACATGATGGCCGCCATGATGGCCGCCATGACGATCCCCGTCACCGCCGGCGGCAGCAGCAGGCCCGCCACCTCGAAGATGGCCTGCTCGGGATCGGCCAGGTCCGGGAGGATCACGATCGCGAAGATGCCGATCAGGTAGGGCGCGCTGACGAAGAAGAGGTTCCACATCGTGGAGTACATGCCCGCCGCCCGGGCGCTGGTGGGGCTGTCCATGGCCATGTGGCGGGTGACCACGTGGGGCCAGCCCATGTACCCGATGGAGAAGATCAGCACGGCACCGGTGATGGTGCCCCACTCACCCTCGTGGACCAGGTCCTTGCCCCAGACCGACAGGTAGCTGGGGTCGATGGCGGCCACCGCTTCGTTGGCCGCGGTGAAGCCCCCCAGGTGGGCCAGGCAGGCGCCGAAGATCCAGACCATGCCGATCAACATCACCAGGCTCTGGAACAGGTCGGTCCAGGCCACCGCGAAGTAGCCCCCCAGCCAGGTGTACAGCAGGATGACCCCCACGGCGAACAGCAGCGCCCAGCCGTACGGGATGCCCGTGACCAGCGCCATGCCCTTACCGCCGGCGATGAACTGCGCCAAAACGTAGAAGAACAGGAAGAAGATGGTCAGCAGGCCGGCCACCAGGCGCGTGGCTCCACCCGGGTACCGATGCTCGAGGTACTCGATGCTGGTCAGGGAACCCAGCAGCTTGGACAAGGCCCGCATGCGCCGCCCGATGACGCTGAGGTTGACCACACCCCCACCGATGTCCCCCGCCGCGTACCACAGGGCCCAGTAGCCCATGGTGTAGCCCTCGGAGCCGGCCCCCAGGAACATGAAGCCGCTCATGCTGGTGGCCTGCAGGGTGAGCGCAGTGACCACCGGCCCCACCTTGCGGCCCCCCAGCAGGTAGCCCTCGAGATCGCTGCTGGCCCCTCTACGGGTCGCCCAGACCCCGATGCCGATCACCACCCCGAAGTACAGCGCCAGGAAGATCAGGACCGTGGTGTCCACTCAGGCCTCCTCGCGCTCGCGCCGGGGCCAGTCCCGCGTGAGCCACAAAAAGACCAGGGTGTAGATCACCCACAGCAGGGGAAAGCCAAGCAGCAGGGCCGCGGTGGTTGGGGGCAAGCCGAGCATGGGACCTCCGGGTCCAGGGCGCCGACGAGGCAGGTTCAGCGAGGATAGCACCACTCCGCTCACCGCCTGCGCGAAGCCAGCGGGGGAAGCGCCGATGCAGGAGATGACGCGCAAGTCCTGTCGGAGGACAGGTAGAATGCCGGCATGGGAAGGAAGGCGCTGGTGGTTGTGATGGTGCTGACCGGCTGCGACCCGAGCCGGGGCGCAGGTCAGGTGCTGGAGCCTTGTCACGAGCCACCGATGATGGCGATGGGCGATCGCGAGCCGAGCACGCCCATTCTCCGGATCCCGGAGCACCTGGTGGACCCCGCTGTCTTTCCCTTCTCGGTTCCCCTGGTCTGCGATCCAGGCCGCCTGTACGACACGGACTACGGGATCGTGTGCGGACAGCCCACCCGGCCGTCCGACTATCCGAACCGGGATCTGATGGTCGGAGCGGCGGCCGGTCTGTGGGAGGTACGCATCGCCCAGGGCCTGCACGAGCCTACCCTGGCCTGCGGGCTGCGTCCGGACATCGACTACTTGCGCCTGCAGTACGACCCCGCGCTGCCCAACCCCGACTACGACAACACCCGCTCGGTGCTGCGGGTGGAGTGTGGGGCAGATGGCGGACTGCTGCTGGTGAAGCGTTCGATGTGGCGCTGGAATCCGCGGCCGGAGTCGCCCGAGGAGCTGCAGAGCTGGAAGGCCTTCACCGACTACCTGGAGATCGGTGCGCGAAGGCTCGACACCCGCGAGTGTGACGCGCTGTTCGGACTGCTCGAGGACGCCGACTTCTGGGACCAGCCCAGCCCGGCCGTCCAAGAACAGATCCTACGGGGCTACGGCTGGCTGGACGGGCAGACCATGACCCTCGAGGGTGTGCGCCGGGGCCGCTACAACGCCGTGTTCTGCAAGTGCGACTGCCCGGAGCCTTTCCCCAGCCTGCGCAAGCGGATGGAGGCGGAGATTCTGGGGACGGCGGCGCGCTAGGTTCAGAGATCGCGAGGCCACAGGGGGCCATCGGTGGGCGGTCGCTGCGAGAAGGGATCGACCGCGGTCCAAGGCCACGAGGCCCACTTGGGCTCTGAGGGCCAGTCACCCGGCGCGGGCCTCACCCGGGGGTAGTCGGGCCATGGCGCGGCGCGGACCTCCTGTCGGTGATCCTTGTCCTGCCACCAGATCAGCGTGACCTCCAGCGCCGCATGGTCGCGGGCGCCAGAACCCTCGACGCGGCGAAAGCTCAGCTCGGGAATCGTGCAGAGGGTGCTGAACCATGCAGCTTTGTCGAGCCACATCCTGAGCTCGTCCCAGCGCCCCTCGAGCACCACGCGCTGCATCACGCCCCGCTGGCCCTCGTACCCGCGCCAGCCGCCCTCGTGTTCGACCCAGCCCAACTCCTCGAGGGTGACCACGCCCGGCTCCATGCGCGCGCCCATGCGGTGGACGAGCCAGGTGTACAGCTCTGGATCCTCCTCGCGCTCCAGGGCCTGCCAGTCGTCGCGGGTGTTCTCGTAGAAGTCGGTAGAGACCGGCCCCACCGCCTGCAGGCGGAAGTCCCGGTGCATCAGCTGCTCGGTTGTCCACGACGACGCCTCGGACGCCGGATCCACCCGCGGCTCCGGGAGGTGGAAGCGCGCTGCCACCACGCAGTCTTCGGAGTCATGGGGCTCGGCGTCCATGACCTCGAACAAGGAAATCTCTGCTATGGCATCGCGCAGGCGCTGGGCACCACAGCCCAGCATGGGCGAGGCCGGACCGAGCTGCACCGTGAGATCGGGCCCGTCCAGCTCGATGCACTCGGCCTGCAGGCCGGAGGGCCAGTCCCGCGCGAGTAGCTCCAGGGCTACCCTGGAGGCGTCCTCCCGGAGCAGGAAGTCCTCCCGCAGCGCAATGTCCTCGAGCCAGCGCTGTGTCGTGTAGCGGACCCAGTCGGCGTGGCCCTCGTCGGCACTTGTTCGAGCACGGATGTCACGCCACCGGACATATGCCAGCCCACCCAGGGCCAGCAGGACCGCGGCTGAGGTGAGCATACGAAGCGTGTGACGGTGCATCCACCCCCATGGTAGACCATCACCAGCCTCCATGAAGCACCTCCTCCCCATCCTCCTGCTCCCCACCCTGCTCACGGGCTGCCCCTCCGTATCCGGCACCGGGCTGGACGACAGCGCAGGGCCAGGAGAGGTCCCCGTACAGACCCCAATCCTGGAGCGCACGGTACAGGCGGGTCTGCGCTGCACCCTCGAAGGCGAGACCCTCGAGCTGTCGGCCGTCACCGCCATCGGTGGGGCGTACTTCCACGCCAAAGCGACCGAGGATGCCCTGCGCGTGGCCTGGGTGGCCCAGACCTCAGAGGGCCTCGAGCTGCGGCAAGGCGAGCTGGCCGAAGACGGCCGCCTGGTGGACGAGCAGTTCCTGGCCGAGGGTCAGGGCAGCCCCTCGGTGCCTGGCATCGCCACCGGCGCCCTGGCCTGGATGGAGGATGTCGAGAGCCGCCGCAGCCTGCACCTGCGCCTGGACGCGACGAGCACGGCCGTCGAGGCATCGATCCCCAGCAGCTCCGATCCCCTGGTGCGCCTCGAAACCCTGGGCGAGGGCTGGCTGGCCGTGTGGGGCAGCGACGAGGGCCTGCACGCCCGCTGGCTCGACGCCGCGGGCCAGGAGGTTCGCACCGAGGTCGTCGACGGCGGTTGGGTCTCGGACCCGAAGGTGGCAGCCACATCGAGCGGCGTGGCCCTCACCTGGGCCGTGTCGGTGGACGGCGGCTCCGCCTGTCGCATCGCGACGGTGGACAGCGAAGGCCTGACCCTCGAGCCCGCCACCGTCTCCCCTGCGGGCGTGCGCTGCCGCTACCCCACCGTCATCGCCCGGGACGACGATCTGCTGACGGCCTGGTCCGAGAGCGGCGATGACCACGCCACTGTGCAGCTGGCCGCCGTGCAGTCCGACGGCAACATCACCGCCCGCATCCCCCTGGCAGCGGCGGAGCCCGAGGTCCTGCGGGAGATCCCGGCCCTCGCCATGCTGGGTGATGCGCTGCTGCTGGTCTGGTCCGAGGGCAGCTGGGAGGAGTGGTGCTCGGGCTGCATCCCCGACCACCAGCTGCGCTGGCTGACCCTGGACGCCGCCACCCTGGACCCCCTCTCCACGATCGACGGGGCCACCTCCCCCAACGGCGGCGGGATGCACAGGGCCCGCATCCTGCCCAGCAGCGCTGGAGCCGTGCTGGCCTACGACACCACCTTCCACGGCTGGAACGAAGCGGGCAGCGCGGCGCTGGGATGTGAGTGAGCCGGCGAGCGAGCCCTACAGCTCCCCCCACTCCTCGTGGCCCTCGCGGCAGTCGACGTCTTGGAGCAGCTCGTAGACGTCGCCCACGACCAGGTCGACCTGCTCTGCGTCGATGGGCGCCGCCGCCAGGTGGCCGCCGCGGCAGGGCTCGTCCAAGGTCTCCATCACATGGTAGCCCGCCTCGAGCGTGCCCTCGTAGGGTTCGCCGCGGTCGTCGTCCGGCGGCTCGGGGCCGGTGTCGTCCGGGTGGTCGGGACCTTCGATCTCGACGTCCTGGGGGAAGTAGAAGACCAGGATGTCCTCGGCTCCACCGATCACCAACTCGGTGCCTTCATCGAAGCGCCCGTTGTCGTCGATGTCCTCGTAGATCAGCGGCATGCCGATGGCGGCTTGGTCCGGCACCGGCTCGAGGGCGTAGAGCACTTCGTCAGGCGGCGGTGTGTACAGGGTCAGGGTGTACTGGGCCGGAAAGTCGGTGGTGACCGAAGCCTGCTGCTGGGCGCCGCGATCGCCCTGGCTGGACCAGAACACCGCCACTCGCACCTCACCATCGAAGGCAGGCAGCTCTTCCTCGACCATCACCTGGCCCGCCATGCTGAGCAGCGGCAGGCCCTGGTAGTCCGCGCCCACCAAGCCGTCTCCGCAGGCCGCCAGGCCCGCGCACAGGACCGCCAGGAGGGCCCTAGAACAGGTATCGAGCGAGCTGGAGTGACACATGGGGAACGACCGCGGTGGTCAGGGTTGTTTCATCGGCTACGCCGCTGTCCTGGTAGAGCTGGATATCGACGCCGAACTGCAGGCCGAGCAGCCAGCGTGCAGAGATGGCCCAGTCGAGCTTGGCCGCCGGGCCGAGCCGCCCGGTGAGGGAGAGGAGGTCCGGCGCTTCGCCCGTGGTGTCGAAGCGCTGCCAGATGAGATCGCCGCCCACCCGCACACCCAGGCCTGGGGCGAAGGGCCCGAGGTCGAGGTGACGGAAGCCTCCGAGATCCGCACCGAAGCTGCGCTGATCGACGGAGAGGGTCTCGTTGATGGCGCCGTGCTGGGCGTAGCCGAGCCCCAGCGCGAAGGTGGCCACCTGGGTGTCCACCCGCAAGCCCAATCCTGCGGTGGGCCCGTAGCCAAAGCCGCTGCTGGGGGTGCCGGCCATGCCACCCCCGAGCGACAGCGCGGTGGCGCTGTTGCGCTCGGTGGCGGTGCCGCGCCGGGCGGTGTGACCGTAGGGCATCAGGGTCATGGCGGCCAAGGACAGCTCGGTCTGCTGGCCCGCCTCGACCTCCACCGCGCCCTGGTAGACCTCATCGGGCAGCCGGCGGCGCACCAGGTAGCTGCCCACAGGCAGGGCCAGTACCCCGGCCTCGGCCACATCGGCCTCCACCACCAGCTCGCTGCCCTTGGGGTCGAAGAACACGTACTGGCCGGCATCCATCAGCGACACCAGCCCCGTCTGGTGGCCCTGGCCGATGTCGGTGAGCACCAGGTCGCGCTGGCCTCGCAGGTCGAAGACGTACGACGGGTGCTGGAGTGTAGGCGCACGGCTGGTGGTCATCAGGGTGCGGTCGTAGGCGTACTCGTAGACCTCGCTCAAGGTGACCTCGAGGTCGCCGTTGTGATCCGCCGCGCCCTGCAGACCCGCCAGCAGGTGGTGGGTGAACACGCCGCTCTGTAGGCGGTCGCTCTCCTGGGCGTCCTCTTCGCCGCTGGCGGATGTGAGGATGGCCAGCCCTTCGCTCTGCTCGGGGCCGCGCAAGGTGATGGCGAAGGGCTCCACCGGGGTGCCACCCTTGCTGCGCAGGATCTCCCCGGAGCGGCACGCGTCCACGAGCAGCACCCGCACATCGACGGGCATGGCCTCTACCCGCTTGCGCAGTAGGTCCAGGGCGTAGGAGCTCTCGCCCAGGCGCAGGCCCCGCTCGTCGGCGTGGCCGCTGTAGTAGACGAACACCAGGGAGCGGTCGTCCTCGGAAACCTCGGTGCCGAGCCGAGCGGCGATGCGCTCGAGCACCCGCTCGAGCCGGGCGGCGTCGGGCGCCAGCAGCACCACCATGTCCTCGTCGTGGACTCCCGCAAGATCCCGGAGCACCGCAGCTGCTCGCTCGGCGTCCCGCTCCGCATAGCGCAGGGGCTCCTGATCGGCGCTGCCGACGTTGGCACCCACCACCACGGCGTAGCGTCGCTCCGCTGCCACTGCGGGCTGCAGCAGCGCCGCGGCCAGCAGGGGTGCCAGGGCGCTGCTCACGGGGCACCCTCGAGCTTGTGAAGCCGCAGCTCGCGCTGCAAGCAGCCAGCGTGCAGATCGGGCAGGTCACCCCAGGCCTCGACATCCGAAGCGGCGGTGCGCAGCTGGGGGGCCACCTCGTCGAAGCCGACCGGCTGCTGGCACAGCAGCGCGATGATGCGCTCCTGGCCGGGGGTGGCGTCCAGCTCGATGGCCGCATCGAGCTGCACGGGCTGCGGGCTGGCCGCCCAGGCAGCGGGGCCGCGGGAGGGATCGGCCGGGTAGCAGGGGTAGGGGGTCATGGTGCTGTCGATGCCCAGCACCAGCAGGTGGCCGTCATCCTGGCTGGCGACCCTGAAGCCGATCCGGTCGCCCGCACGCACGCCGTCACCGTCCTGGACCCGCACCGCGCCCTTGTCGTCCTTGCGGAAGACCTCGAACGACAGCTCCGAGCCCCGATCCCGGAACTCGGATCCGATCTCGTCGTCGATGACCGGCAGCATCACCACCAGGGCCACGGCCGCCGCAGCCACGGTGGCACCCACCCCACCCATGAACCAGCGCAGGCGCATGATGCTGCTGAGGACGCTGGAGCCAGCTTCACGAGGGCGAGCTCGGACACCAGCAGGCGCCAGCTCGGGAAGCGGCGCTGCCAGCTCGGCAGCGATGGCACCATGGCGATCGCTGCAAGCCGCGCAGGTGGAGAGATGGTCCCGCACCTTCTGGGCATCGGCTGGATCGAGGTCCTCGATCACCAGCCGCTCCAGCGCCAGATCCTGGAGGTGCCAGTCGCGGGTAAACAGGGAAGGGTCCAGGCTCATTTGGCCCCCCGGGTACGATCCGCCAGCTCGGCCAGCCGGTTGCCCACCGTGCGGCGGGAGCAGCCGACCAATTCGGCGATACGCTCGTGGGTGAGTCCGTCGAGGTGGTAGTAGATGCCGATGGTGACGATCTCATCGTCCAGGTGGCGCCAGGCCTGGGCCAGCCGGGCCCGGGCTTCCTGGTCCGCCGAAGCCACAGGCTGGCTCCAGTACACCGCGCCTCGCTCCACCCACAGCTCGTCCCGCCGGGTGCGATCCCGCAGCCGGTTGAGGCAGTAGCGCGTGGTCACCTGGTACAGCCAGGTGGACGGAGCGCTGTCGCCCCGAAAGCTCGCCTGGCGAGCCACCACGCGGGTGAAGACCTCCTGAAGCACGTCGTCGGCCTCCTCGTCGGAGAAGAAGCGGCGAATTCTGCGACGGACCAGCGCACCGTACTTGCGGTACAGGGCGTCGATGTCGAGCTCTCGCCGTGTCATCGGGGTTTTCCGAGCCTTTCGAACCGTGGAGATCCGCAGATGGCAGCCGCCGGGCGAAAAAAGCTAACCGCATCGGAGCCGAGACCGTCGTGAAGCTCACCGCCCTCGGTTGACGGCGTACAGATCCTCGATGAGCTCGGTGTGCCCCAGGGTGTGTTCGTCCTCCCAGCTCAGGGACCAGACCGTCACGCCGTCGGGGGTGACCTCCCGGACCTCACCGTCGGTCCCCGTGTTGACCAGGGTGTTGCCTCCTTCCAGCCTCACCGCTTCGCCCGAATAGGGCGCGTAGTAGTCCAGGGCGTGTTCACCGTAGGACCACAGCTCGGTCAGGGTGCCCGCCCCCAGGTCCACCTCGTACTCCCGCGCCCGCTGCTCGTCCTCCTGGTCGGGGACGTGGGTGGAGACCAGCAGCGTGCCGTCCGGGGTGTAGTTGGGGTAGTGCTGCAGCTGGAAGGCGGTGTCGCCGGGCACGAACTCGAGGCCGCCGTCCACGGCCCCCGCGTACCAGAGCAGCTCTCCGCTGGCGCGGTCCAGTTCCGCCACCCAGTCGCCCCAGTAGGTCGACCACAGCACGCTGTCGGTGTCTCGCACCCAGTTGGTGGTGTTGGTGTAGCAGCCATCGGGCTTGCCCCCCAGGGGCAACAACCAGGCGTTGCAGTCCCACAAGGTGCGTTGGCTGCCGTCGGGATCCACCTGCTCGAGGGTGATGCTCTCCACCCCCCGGCTCATGTCGTACAGCACCGCGCCATCGTCGGTCTCGTCCCAGGTCCAGCCCAGTCCAGGGGTGGACACCGTCTCGGCCCACGCGCCGTCCAGGGTGGTGCGCTCGACTCGGCTGGCTTCCCCCGTGGGCTCGAGGAACATGTGAGCGTCGTAGGCGATGTGGCTGCCATCACGGGCCACGCGGGCGAACATGGACATGTCCCAACCCAGCTCGCGGTACCAGACGATGCGGCCCTGGCGATCGGCGATGAACAGCCAGTAGGGGCCGGAGTAGTTGGTGCCCCCGTCCACATCCACGCTGCCGAGCACCCAGCTGGCGGGATGGGTGGCACCGGCGTCCCATGTTCCCAACACGGGCAGGGTGAGATCGTCGGGGAGCGCCCCCGTGGTCTCGCTCACCAACTCGCTGCGGGCTTCGCCCCCGTCGTTCTCGGCGACCACCGTGATGAACGCTTCGATCTCGGCGGGGGCCCCCAGGACCACCTCGCGGTGCTCACCGGCCGCTCGTGCCAGCTGGGGGGACTCCAGGGTCGTGCCGTCAGCAAGCTCGATCTCGAGCCAGGCCGCGCTGGCATCGCTGTCCTGCGTCCACTCCACCCACAGCAGCGTTGCCACCTCGTCGTGGGGCGTCACCGTTACCTCACCGATCACCACGGGAGACGGTGCGCAGGAAACCGTCGCCAACGCCGACGCGAGCGTCAGCAGCGTCGAGCGCGGTTCTGGGCGTTTCATGGGAACCATCCACCGTTGGTGGTGAATGGTCACCTATCCCTCCTGGATGAGCCCACCCAGCGTCCATCCGCCGGCCCCAGCCGCCTCGAGCAGCTGGGCCGCACGCTTCGCGCGCCGGACGGCCGCGGGGGCCAGGGAGCTGTCGCCGTTGAGCTCGGACAGCACCGCCAGCACTTGCCACCAATACAGCAAGGCCTCGAGCTGCTGGCGGTCCACGTAGGTGGTGCCCTGATACTCGTTCACGCCCATCCAGCGGCCCAACTCGGGGCTGACGCCGTCGGTACCAGGCCAGTCCTCGCTCAGCTCCACGTCGGCCAGCAGCCAGACCAAGCGAGCGTCGCGGGCGGCGTCCCATGCGCTCCCACCCAGGGCCTCGAGGGTGCGGGCGATGGCGGTCTCGAGGCGCAGCGCCGCCGGCAGCTCGCGGGTCTCGCCGCAGCCACTGCAGGCCTCGCCCCGCAGGCAGGTCAACAGGGCCCAGGCCAGGGGCACAGCCACGAAGCGGGCCCGGTCGGGGCCCTCGAGCTCGAGCCCGGCCAGCAGCTTGTCCTGCAGCTCGGCTGGGAGCTTCATGAGGGCAGGCTCGTCCAAGACCTCGGCCACCCGCTCGAGCCCACGGTTGAGGGCCCGGGTCAGGGCAGCTTCCCCGGGCACGCCCCGCTGCGCCAGCTCACCCACCAACGCGTCGGGTAGCGGGGTGAGGGACTCCCCGTCCCACCGAGCCCAGCCCTGCAACAGGGCGCGTAGGGCTTCCTGCAGCGGCGCAGTGCGCAGATCCTGGACCGCGGCCTCGGGGTCCTGCACGCTGCCACTGCCCAGGCGGTCGGCCAGCTGGCGCCAGGCGCCGTCGTGGTCGTGCACCACCCGGATGTCGGTGAACGCCCGGTACTGGTAGCCCCGCAGCTCCACCCGCAGGCCCTGGTCGCTCAGGCGATCGCAGGGCACCACTCGGGTCTGCTTGGTGATGGCGTCGCGCAGCAGGCAGATCTGGTCGGCGTCCCGGGGCAGGCCGAGGGCCTCGCAGAGGTCCTGGTCCACCAACTCGGGGGCATCGGTGCTGCCGCGGTTGACGGGGGCGGCGCGCTTGATGTGACCCCAGGCACCCTCGTAGGCGTTGTTGTAGACGACCAGGGCCCGTTGGCCCTCCCAGCGGTTCGAGATCGCAAAGACGCTCTCGTTGACATGCCCACCGTCGGCATCCAGGTCGTACAGGGCGAAGTCGGCCACACCGCTGAACAGTCGCCGGCGGCGCATCAGAGGGAACAGCTCGCGCTCGTGGCGTTCCACCAGGTCCTGGTCCACCGCCTCGTTCCAGTAGCTGCGGCGGTACTCCATGCCGTACTTCTCTGCGAAGCCCTCGATCTGGCCATGGCCGAGCATGGGCAGGCCGGGCAGGGTGCACATGAGCAAGGCGACGCCGAAGTACTTGTCACCCCGGCCGAACTGCTCCACCGCCGGCTCTTCGTCGGGGTTGTTCATGAAGTTGACGAAGCGCTCGAGGATGGCGGGCTGATACGCCAGCACGTTCTTGATGCTGGCGCGGTACTCGGCGTTCTTCTCGTCGCGCAGCATGTGCATGAACGCGCTGTTGTACACGCGGTGCATGCCCAGGGT
>CAZHIK010000161.1:0-12533 GCA_964532635.1 uncultured Enterobacterales bacterium | reverse complement strand
TCGTGCCCGCTGCGGGTGCGGCGCTCGTGCAGGGTCTCGGCGACGCAGCGACGCAGGACCGTGCGGCCCGGAGGAGAGGGGAGCAACAGCGCCGACGGTACTCCCCGGGGTCGGCCCCCCGGGATACCTGCGGGGAAGGCCGCCAGCAGGTCGGCGCCATCGGGAAGGTCGTCCAGGAAGGACCAAGGATCGTCCCCCTCGGAGGGGTCCACCAGGTGGCGGAGCACGAGGTTCCCCCCGTGCTCGACGCCGGCTTGATCGGAGGACAGGGCCGGGTCGAGCTGGGAGGCCTCGCTGTCGAGCAGCGGTGAGAGCCGCACGACGCGATCCCGGAACACCGAGCTGCGGCCCACCGCCAGGAAGCGTGCCTCGAGGGCCACAGCAGCGAGGCGCTCCACCAAGGTCCCGGTCTCGGGCTGATCGGCGTCGTCCATCACCAGCAGCGTGGGGCCGGCCTCGCGCAGGGCCTCGCACACCGCTGCCTGATCTCGGGGAAAGGGGGCGCCCAGTGCGTGGCCCACCGCGTGGAAGAGCTGCGGGAGATCCTGCAGGCCCTCGAGCCTGAGGCTGCACACCGGCAGCCGGCGGGACATGCGCGCGGCCACCGCTCCGGCCACCGTGGTGGCGCCGACGCCGGGCTCCCCTACGAGGGAGACCATGGCCTGTGGGGTGGACAGCTGCGCGCAGGTGTGCTCCACCACCGCGGTCCGACCCGGAGGATCGGGGTCGACGGGGAGCCAGGACGGGCAGGTGTAGGTGCGCATGGGAGCCGCGGTCGGGGTGAGCGTATCGCCGTTCCTCCACCGAGCAAGCCCGAGGGGGGGGGGCGAGGCTGGAAGTGTCCAGGCTGGCGCGCGCATCCCGCGGTGGAAACTGGAAAAAAGCGGGGCAACCATGATCGCGGACAGGCCGTCGGGGACCTTGTTCCAGAGGTGTTCAGAGGTTATCCAGGACCCCTTCGCGCGGGCGCCCGTGGCAGGCCCGGAGCGGTGGTATTTCCTCAACACATGCGCAGGGTCAGGCAGCGCTGGCCCCCAGGGAGCGAACATGAACGAGATCCGCACCATCGGCGTCGTCGGCGCTGGTCAGATGGGCAACGGGATCGCCCACGTGGCGGCCCAGGCTGGCTACGACGTCATCTGTACGGACGTCTTCCCCGCCGCGCTCGACAAGGCCCAGGCCGTCATCCAGAAGAACCTGGGGCGCGGGGTCAAGAAGGGGCGGATCACCCAGGTCGACGCCGATGCGATCTTCGGCCGCATCCGCTTCGAGAACAGCACCGCTCACCTCGAGGCCTGCGAGCTGGTGGTCGAAGCCGCGACCGAGCGCATCGACCTCAAGTTCCAGATCTTCGAAGAGCTGTCAAAGATCGTGCCCGCCGGCGGCATCCTGGCCTCCAACACCTCCTCCATCTCCATCACCGCCATCGCGGCCCACACCGATCGCCCCGACAAGGTCATCGGCATGCACTTCATGAACCCGGTTCCCGTTATGAAGCTGGTGGAGATCATCCGCGGCCTGGCCACCAGCCAGGAAACCTACGAAGCCACCGTGGCCGCCTCCAAGGCCATGGGCAAGATCACCGTCGATGGCCGCGACATGCCCGGCTTCATCGTCAACCGCGTGCTGATGCCCTACATCAACGAAGCCTGCTACGCCCTGTACGAGTCCATCGGCTCGGTCGAAGACATCGACGCCGCCATGAAGCTCGGCACCAACGTGCCCATGGGCCCGCTGCAGCTGGCCGACTTCATCGGCCTCGACACCTGCCTGGCCATCATGAACGTGCTGCACGGCGGGCTGGGCGACAGCAAGTACCGCCCCTGCCCCCTGCTGGTGAAGTACGTCGAAGCGGGCTGGCTCGGTCGCAAGACCGGCCGCGGCTTCTACACCTACTAGGGAGCGGTCATGTCCGAGTACGAAAACGTCACGCTCGAGTTTCGCGGCCCCGCGGCCATCATCACCATCGACCGCCCCAAGGCGCTCAACGCGCTCAACAGCGCCACCCTGGACGATCTGGCCGAGGCACTGATGGAAGCCAGCGGCTACGAAGAGCTGCGGGCCCTGATCATCACGGGCTCGGGCTCCAAGGCCTTCGTCGCCGGGGCCGACATCTCCGAGATGTCCGAGATGTCCAGCATCGATGCCGAGGACTTCGCGCTCCACGGCCAGGAGGTTCTCAACGGCATCGAGAACTTCCCGGCCCCCGTCATCGCAGCGGTCAACGGCTTCGCCCTGGGTGGGGGCACCGAGCTGGCCATGGCCTGCGACCTCATCATCTGCTCCCACAACGCCGTGTTCGGGCAGCCCGAGGTCAAGCTGGGTGTCATCCCCGGCTTCGGTGGCACCCAGCGCCTCGCCCGGTTGGTGGGCCCCATGCGCGCCCGCGAGATCATCTTCACCGGGCGCAACATCCCCGCCGCCGAGGCTGTCGAGATCGGCCTGGCTCTGAAGGTGCTCCCCGAGGGTGAGTCCGTGCTCGAGGCCGCCGAGGCCCTGGCCGGCAAGATCGGGCGGGTGGGCCCCGTGGCCGTCCGTCTGGCCAAGCGCGCCATCAACGAAAACGTCGACTCGGCGCTCCCTGTGGCCCTTGCCGCTGAGCGCACCCTGTTCGCCATGTGCATGTCCACCGAAGACCAGACCGAAGGCATGGACGCTTTCCTCGAGAAGCGCAAGGCCAAGTTCCAGGGCTTCTAGGGGCCCGTCACCGTATCTCTCTCCCCCCTTTCACGAGGAACCCCGATGTTCATGATCCCCGAAGAAGTCCAGCATATCGTCGATTTGGCCCACGACTTCGGGATGAACGAGATTCATCCCTCCGCCGCCGACCGCGACAAGACCCACGAATACCCCGCCGACATCATCAAGCAGATGGGCGAGATGGGCTTCATGGGCATGATGATCCCCGAGGAGTACGGCGGCTTCGGCCTCAACACGCTGACCTACGTGTTGGCGCTGGCCGAGATCTGCTACGCCGACGCGTCGGTGGGCGTCATCATGTCGGTCAACAACTCCCTGGCCTGCTACCCCATCCTGGTCCACGGTACCGAAGAGCAGAAGCAGAAGTACCTGCCGGATCTCGCCTCGGCCACCAAGCTGGGCTGCTACGCCCTCACCGAGCCTGGCGCCGGCTCCGACGCCGCTGCCCTCCGCTGCCGCTGCACCAAGCTCGACAGTGGCGAGTGGAAGATCGACGGCACCAAGATGTGGATCACCAACGGTCCCCAGGCCGATGTCGCCGTGGCCTACGCCAGCGCCGATCCCGCCCAGCGCCACCGCGCCATCAACGCCTTCATCCTCGAGCGCACCATGCCGGGCTACGGCGTGGGCAAGGTCGAGGAGAAGCTCGGCATCTGTGGCTCCGGCACCTCCGAGCTGGTCTTCGAGGACATGGTGGTCCCCGCCGACGCCATGCTCGGTCGTGAGAACAAGGGCTTCCATATCGCCATGGCCACCCTCGACGGCGGCCGCATCGGCATCGCGGCCCAGTCCCTGGGCATCGCCAAGCGCGCCCGCGACCTCGCGGTACAGTACGCCAAGGAGCGCAACGCTTTCGGCAAGCCCATCGCCGCGCTGCAGGCCATCCAGTGGAAGATCGCCGACATGTCCACGCGGATCGACGCCGCCCAGCTGCTCATCATGCGGGCGGCGATGCTGCGCGATGCCGGCGAGCCCCACGGCAAGGAATGCGCCATGGCCAAGCTGTACGCCTCCGAGACCGCCAACTTCTGCGCTGACGAAGCCCTGCAGATCCACGGTGGCTACGGCTACAGCAAGGAGTACGAGGTCGAGCGCCTGTACCGCGATGCCCGCATCACCACCCTGTACGAAGGCACCAGCGAGATCCAGCGGCTGGTGATCGCCAAGAGTGTCCTGAGTTGACCAAGCGGCCTGCCCCTTCGAGACCCGCTTCCGGCCGAGGCCGGAAGGGGGGGGCTACCGAAGGGCGCAGTGCTGCATCCCGGCGGGGGCACAAGTCCCGCCAGCGTAGGCGCCATCGGCGCACCAAAGAAGACTCGGCTCTGCTGACCGGCACCTCGGGTGAATACCTGGGGCGCCGGCCGCTGCCCAAGGTGCTGCGGCAACGGCCCCTGGTGGTGGTCTGCGGGCCTCGCTGTGTGGGCAAGTCGTCCGTCGCCGCCAAGATCGCAGGTGACAAGGCCCGCATCGTCGACGATCGGGGTCTGCACCAGGCCTCGGTCTGGCGCATCCGCAAGCGCCGCTGGTCCAAGGCGCTGCTCGAGCAGCCTTGCCTGGTCATCGACGGGCCCGTGTTCCTGTCACAGCGTCCCGCGGTGGCCAAGATGGTGGCCGCGCTCATCAAGCAGCGGGTCGAAGCGGGGCTGCGCACGGTGCTGGTCGAAGGCCCCGTCGATGACGGCTCCGTGCAGCTGCTGATGGATGCGGTGCCACCCGAAGCGCGGATCACTCTCACCCTGCGCTTCCCAGTCGAAGGCGGCCGGCTGCGCTTCGCCCAGCGCGTCTGCGACGAACTGGGCCTGGACCGCAGGCAGGCCCGGGAGACCCTCGCCCTGGACCGCTGGTGCTACGCCGGGGTCCGGGCCATGCTCGAGGGCGCGGGCGACCGCGAGCCCGAGCGATAGAGGGGCCCCGCCGCGTGGACCTGCGCCCCCTGTTGCAGCGCCCCACGGCCCTGCCCTTGGCGCTGATCCTGTTCCTGCTGCTGGCCTCCGCCATGCACGGCTTGGGGACGGTGGGCGAGGTGGCCGCTGCCTGGACCCGGGGCCCGCCGCCTGCGGTGGCGGTGGCCATCGAAGGCGGCCGGCCCACCTGGAGCGATCCCGGGCGTAGACCCCACGCTGGCCACGCCCTCGGCCCCCTGCTGGCCAGCCAGACCCGCCCCACCGAGCGCCTGCAGATCGGTGGCCTGTCAATGCCGCTGGCGGTCAACAGCTACACCGGGGGGCCGCCGGACTGGCCGGCCCGCCTCGTTCACGGGGTCAGCGGGTCCAGGCACGCGGTTCTGGCCCTCCACATCGGGCTCGGGGCTGGCCTGCTGCTGGTGCTCGGCGCCTTCCTGCGGCGCTTCGGGTTCTCGGATGTTCCGGGTGTGGCGGTGCTGGTGCTGGCCACCGACTGGTGCTTCCTGTTCTACCGGCGGGTGCTGGGAGGCACCGAGCTGCTGCTGCTCCTGGCGGGCCTGCTGCTGCTGTGGGGCCTGTGGCGCCGGCGCTGGAGAGGGGAGCGAAGCGATCTGCTCATCGGGCTGGGGTTGGGCCTTGGATTGCTGGCCAAGATCACCTTCCTGCCCACCGCGCTCGCCTTCGGGCTGGCCGCCTTGGTCACCCGCTGGGATCGGCCTGCGCATCAGCGCCCACCAGCCCTTCGCTGGGCCCTGATCGCGGGGCTGGTGCTGGCCTGCACCGCTCCCTTGTGGATCGCGCTGCTCCACAGCGTGGCGCTGCCCGAGGACCCCCGGTTGTGGAGCCACGACGGGCTGGGGATGCAGCTGTCCAGGCTCGAACACGGCTTGCGCGCCCTGGCTGGAGGAGCCTCTGGCGGCGTGGACCGAGAGCTGCCCGCCAGCATGGCCTGGTTCCTGCTCGAGCCCCTGCGTTGGTTCGCTCCGGCGCTCGGAGGGCCCGAGGTCTCCTGGGGCTGGGCCTGGCTGCGGGGGCTGGGCTGGCTCGTCGCGCTGGTCGGAGTGGGGTTGGCTTGGCAGGGCCGCCCTTGGAGGACGGCCACCCGCGATCCCCGGGATGCCCTGGTGCGCTTCTTGTCCGTCGCTCTGCCCCTGCAGCTGTGCTTGCTGTGGCTGGCCAATCGGGATCTGCACCACCTCGCACAAGCCTCGCCCACCGTGGCTCTGCTGGTGGGATTGGCCTGCGAGCGCATCGCGGTGCGCTTCGGTGCCACGGCCACAGCCCGATCGGGCCTGGCACTGCTGCTCTGCCTGCCCCTGGTCGTGGCCGGTACCTCCAGCGCCATCCGCACCCACGCGGTGCTCGATGGCATCCCGGCTCCAGCCCTCACCGAGCGGGGACAGCGACAGCTGGTGGATCTGCTCGAGCGCCACGACGTCGAGATCCTGTGGACCAGCGACTACGACATCCACGGGGTCCTCGAGCTCCGCGCGCCCGGGCTCGAGCTGGCCCATGCGTGGGGTGCGGCCAGCACCAGCGACGATCGCGCGGCGCTACAGGCGGAGCTGCTGGGAGCGGCCCGCGGTGGTCACTACCTTGTGCTGCGCCCCGCAGCTGGGCGTATCTACGACCTGGCCCCCAGCGACGCCGAGGTGCAGGCCGCCGCCGAGCGAGCGGGGGTAGAAGCTGTGCTGGTCGAGGAGATCGAGGGTGATGGCTGGGTGCGGCTGTACGCGATCGACGCGCCCTGAGCTGCTCACGGCCGACCTCCCGCGAACCGAGGTGCTCGGGACCGAGACAAAGCACAGTGCGCGGTGGTAATGTCACCGCCATGAGCTGCCTACATCGCATCGTCGGTCTCGCCCTCGTCACCTCCGTCGTGGCCGCTCCTGCGCAGGCCGGGCTCCAGTTCGGAGATCCGGTGGAGCGTGCGGCCGCCCTGCACATCAGCCAGCAGGGCCTGGACCACATCGGGGACGCCATCGAGGGCCTCGTGCCCACCACCTTCCCGATCTCGGACATCTCGGGCGAGACCTACTGCGCCGACGACGACGCGCAGCCCCTGGTCTACGAGCTGGACAGCCTGGAAGTGCAGATCTCGGCCGACGACGTGCAGATCGTGGCCTCCGAGGGGCGGCTGGACATCACCCTGTACGGCACCCTCGGCTCCACTTCCTCCACCTTCTACGTCCAGGGCGACTGCTCGGTGCTCACCGACCTCGACGAGGCCTGCCTGCTCGAGCTGCCCACCACCGCGCTGTCCGCCCACCTGGGCCTGATCATCACCGAGTGGGAGGGCGTCTTCGACGCCGAAGTCGATGACCTCTCCATCGAGATCTCGCCCATCAACAATCCCATCGCAGACTGCACCCTGGCCTCGGTCATCGGCACCCTGCTGGGCCAGGACGAGTCGGCCATCAGCAATCTGCTGTTGTCCTTCATCGAGCCCGAGCTCGAGGGCCTGGACGTCACCATCGAGGAAGCCGTCGAGGACGCGCTGAACCAGCTGAGCTTCGACACCACCCTCGATCTGGGCATGGGCGGCATCCCCATGGACCTGGCGCTGTACCCCTCCCGGGTCGAGTTCGGTGAGGCGGGCGTGATCATGGGCTTCGGCGCCCGCATCGACGCCGAGGGCGCACACGAGTGCGTGGACGCCAGCGAGGGCTCCCCCTACCTCGACTCGCCCTGGCCCGAGTTGGGCTCCACGGCTCCGGGCTCCAGCCTGGCCTACGACGTAGGCCTGGTAGTCAGCCGCGACTTCATCGATCACGTGCTGTGGGCTCTGTGGGCCAGCGGCACGCTCTGCATCGACCTGGAGGACCTGGCGGGGGCCGATCTCCAGACCAGCCTCCTCGAGTCCTTCTTCGGCGATAGCTTCGTGGAGCTCTTCCCCGAAGCGCAGCCAGCGGTGGTCTCGGTGCGTCCCGAGGGCCAACCCCTGGCCATCTTCTCCGATGACGATCCGCCTCTGGCGGTGGACATCGAGGATCTGGGCCTCAACCTGCTGGCCGATCTCGATCAGCGCCAGTCCCGCATCTTCCGGGTGGGCGTCGACGCCGAGATCGGAGTCGCGGTGGACATCTCTGGTGAGGCCGTCACCCCGGTGCTCTACCTCGACCCGGCCGATTGGACCTACACCGAGAGCTACAACGATCTGCTGGACGAAGGCTTCAGCGACAACTTCCAGGGCCTGATCGAGATGGTGCTGGGCATGTTCCTGCCCGACGATCTCATCTCGCCCATCACCCTGCCCGACATGTACGGCATCGGCGTGGGTGGGGTGTTCTGGATTCCCACGGAAGACGACGCCTGGCAGGGCGCCTACCTGCTCGTGGACATCACCGATGTCCAGCCCCTCGAGCTGGGCGGCTGCTCCGGCGGCGGCCTGGGCTGCGGCGAAGGCGACACCGGCATGACCGGCATCGACCTGGGCGAGCTGGGTTGCGACGAGGAAGGCGGCTGCGACGGCTGCAGCGACGAAGGCGGTGGCTGCGAGGGCGGTGGCTGCGGCGACGAAGGCGGCGGCTGCGGCACCATCCGCTTCCCGCGCCTGGCCCCCTGGCGCGCCCTGCTCATCATGGGCCTGTTCGGCGCCGTCCTGCTGCGCAGGCGCAGAGACTAGCTGTCAGCCCGCCTGGACCATGGCGTCGAGCTTGGCCATCTCCTGCTGGAAGGTGGACATGGCCTCGGCCGGAAGCTGACGGCGGGTGGTGCCGTGGTAGTCGCCCGGATCGAGGACCTTCTCACCCTTTTCGAGCTGGTAGTGCAGGTGGGCGTTGGTGGAGCGGCCGGTGTTGCCCACGGCCCCGATCTGTTGGCCGACGGTGACGGTGTCGCCGGGCTTGACGTCGTTGCGGGACATGTGGAGGTACAGGGCGTGCACGCCGTCGTTCTGGACCACCTCGATGCAGTTGCCGTTGGCGGCGTGGTTCCAGTTGCTTCGCTCCACGCGACCGGCCTTGGGTGAAACGATGGGTGTGCCCTCGGGGGCCTTGAAGTCCCAGCCGTCGTGGCCGCGGCGGTCGTCCAGCAGCGAGGTGATCTGGATGTACTGGTCGATGGGCCCGTCGACCAGACGGTAGGGCACCTCGGTGCCGTCGGGGTACCAGTAGCTGGGGTTGTCGTCACCGGGCGCTTGGAAGCGGTACGCCTTGAGCGCCTTGCCGAGCTTGTTGGAGTCGAACCACGCCAGGGGCATGTCGATGTCGCCGCGCTCGTCAATGCGGTACACGGCGGTGATCGTGTCGCCCTTCTGCAGGTCACGGCGCAGGTCGAGGTCCCAGGCGAACTGGCGCGAGAACACGGCGGAGACCGCGTCGGCGCTGTCGATACCCAGATCCTGGAAGGTGCGGGCCAGGTTGGCTTCGACCACACCGTGGACCACCTGGTAGCCGGCCATGTCCACCGGGGCGGCTCCCGGGTCCGGGGTCATGGCGGTGGCGGGATCTCCCGCCGGATCTCCCACGGCGGGTTCAGTGGGGGGGCCAGGGTCGACCGTGGGGTCGACCTGGGCCACGGAGCTGGGCTCACAGTCCTGCTCGCAGTCGGGCCACCACAGGGCCATGACGAGGTTGGTGGCCAGGCTCGCGCCGAGCAGACCGAAGAGAAGCCAGGGCTTTCCGCCGGGAGGTTGCATGAGGGACTCGGGGGGGGAGGGGAGAGGGGCAGGGATGGGTCTGGGGAGAGCTGACCCTGGGGGGAGGGACATTCTATGTCACCCGGTAGACCTCGTTCAAGCTCGTGGAGCCGGCGAGCACGGCGTCGAAGCCCGCGTCGCGGATGGTGCGGATGCCGCGACGGGCCAGCTCGGCCTCGAGGGCGCCTCGCGTGGCGTCGGTGGAGCGCAGCAGATCGCCCAGCTCGGTGTCGAGCTCCACGATCTCGAACAGGCCCATGCGGCCGGCGAAGCCGGTGTGGTTGCAGCCGTGGCAGCCGGCTTCCTGGTAGACCGTGTCCACCGCGTCGGGGGCGCCGAGGAGCTCGCGCAGGCCCGGGTCGAGGGGCACGGGTTGGCGACAGCGTTCGCACAGCACCCGCACCAGGCGTTGCCCCACCAGGCAGCGGAGTGCCGAGGCCACCACGTAGCGCTCGACCCCCATGTCGAAGAGCCGGATCACGGTCTCCACCGCGCTGTTGGTGTGCAGTGAGGACAGCACCAGGTGGCCGGTCAGCGCCGCCTTGAAGGCTGTGTCCGCTGTCTCCTTGTCGCGCATCTCGCCCACCATGATGATGTCGGGGTCCTGGCGCAGGATGGCGCGCAGGCCGCGAGCGAAGGTGAAGCCGGCCTTGGCATTGGTCTGGCCCTGGGTGATGTGCTCGAAGCGGTACTCGATGGGGTCCTCGAGGGTCACGATGTTGCGCTCGGGGGTCTCGAGGTGGCGCAGCAGGGCGTAGAGGGTGGAGGTCTTGCCGCTGCCGGTGGGGCCGGTGACCAGGACCATGCCTTGGGGCCGTGCGACGACCTGCTCCAGGTTCGAGGCGTGGGCCTCGGGCATGCCCAGCTCCCGCAGCGCCATGCTGGTGGTGTTGGCCAGGATGCGGACCACCACCTTCTCGCCGTGCTCACCGGGGAAGGTGCTCACCCGGAAGCTGACTTTCTTGCCATGGACCACCTGGGTGAACGCGCCGTCCTGGGGGATGCGCTTCTCGGCGATGTCGAGGCTCCCCAGGATCTTGAGCCGGTTGATGACGTGCAGCCGGTGGGACTGGGAGATGGGGGACTGCTCGTGCAGGATGCCGTCGATGCGGAAGCGCACCCGGAAGCTCGAGGCCAGGGACTCGAAGTGAATGTCGCTTGCGCGGTGCTGGATGGCGCGGTGCAGGTAGCTGTCCACGAGCCGAGCCAGCCTGCCCTCGTCGCCGTGTACCTGGATGGCCATGTTCACCTCCTGCCGGGGGGGCGGTGGGAACCCCTGGGGATCAGAACCAGAGCTGCGCCTGCAAGCGCCCCTCGAAGAGCAGATCGTTGCCCCCGCCCTGGCGGCAGGCGCCCGCCTCGATCTTGAGGTTGGTGTGGTGGGCGTCGAGCCAGAGCGCGGTACCCAGGCGGGCGGACACGCGGTCGTGGGCCGAGGACGCGTGGGCGTCGAACAGCTCGTAGGAGCCCAGGGGCTGCCAACGGCCCACGCGATAGCCCGCCACGGCCAACACGCCGTTGCCCGCCGCGGGGTGGTCCTCGTCGAACATGGTGTGGACGCCCGCCAGGAGCACGTTGAGGCTGCGGTCACCGTCGCGTAGGGGAAGATCTGCCAGAAGGTCGGCGCTCAGGGCGGTGTAGTCGGCACGGGTGGCCGAGGCGATGGAGCCCGTGAAGTCTCGCTGTTCGACGTACAGCGCGTCTTGCTGGTGGTCGATGGCCAGGCCGGCGGTGAGCACCTTGCGAGAGGAGTGCGGGCCGTCGGAACCGGGCTCGAGGGCCAAGCCCTGCTGGAAGAAGCCGGCGGGACCTGGCCCACCCTGGGGCTCGAAGAAGCTCCAGGCCAGGCGCGCGGTGACCCGAGGGATGTCGTCGGGGTTGAGGGGAGGGGCGTCGGGTGATCCGTCGCCGTCGTAGTCGGTGGCGGCGTGGTCCTGGGCCGTCTCGATCCCCGCCAGGCCGGCCAGGCGGTACTCGAGGCGCTGTCCGAGGATGCGGCCCCGTAGCATCACGCCCACGTCGCGGCCGGCGATCCCGGTGGGGTAGGGGAGGGAGGCGGAGTGGTCGGAGATCCCCAGCTGGGTGCCGTCTCGCAGCATGGCGTGGACGGCCCAGGGGGGCTGCATCAGGCCGGCGTCGAGCTGCAGGCGCGGCCCCGGCGCCCACTCCACCCACGCATCGCGCAGCCCGAAGCCCTGGCTCCAGTCACCGTCGCGACCGAAGTCTTCTACGCCGAGCTGGGCGAAGAAGGACAGCTGCTCGGTGGGCTGGCCCCACAGCGCCAAGCCCAGGCGACCGAGGTGGGGATCGATGCCCAGCGGGGCGCTCACGCCGTCGTCGCTCTCGTCCACCGCCAGCCGTGGCTGGACCAGCAGCTCGAGGTGGAGGGTGTCGGCCACGGGGACCGCCAAGACACGCGCAGGCAGCAGCGCGCAACCGACCGCCAACCACAGGGGGCTCGGCCGGCGGGCGGGACCCATGAGAGAGGCCCGGCTAGCGGGCGTACTTGGAGTCGTCGTGGACGGCGTCGGAGGCCGGGCCTTCGTCGAGCTCGGCGTTGAGCTTCTCGAGGATGGCCAGGGCCGCCTCCGACGCAGAGTCGATCTCGGACTCGGGGCCGGACATGACCAGGCGGCCGGTGGCGCCGAAGGGGCGGATGGTGATGAGCTTGACGTCGGCGGCCTTGAGCGCTTCGTTGGCGGCGATGATCAGGTAGGCGGCCGGAGTGATCTCGAGGATGAACACCGACTCGTCGGCCAGGACCATGTAGCCCTTGGAGGTGCCGGTGAAGTAGATGGCGTGGTCCTGCTCGATGCCGCGGATCACCATGTTGGTGGCGATCTTGATGCGGGCCCGGTCGTACTTGGTGAGGCCCGTCTGGCGCAGCACGGCTTCGCCGGCTTCGACCACTTCGCCCTGGTCGGCGTGCTGGATCTGCATCATGCCGAAGTGGCGCTCGGTGACCACGGAGCCCAGGCGCACCTTGGTGCTCTTGAGCGCCAGGTCGATCATGCGATGGATCTCCATGGCCGGGGCCAGCTCGAGCATCAGGGCCGCGTCGTATTCGGCCGGGTCGTAGACTCGATTGTCCTTGGCGATGAACTGGGCGAGCTGGGGCTGCAGCTGGTCTACGAACACGTAGGTCCGCATCTCGAAGTTGGCTTTCTTCTGCGAGCTCATTCGGGACTCCTGGGAGGGAGGAGTCCTTAACCCCGTTGCCGGGTCTACTTCCAGGTGTACCTGGCCAGGCTGCCACCATTGTCGTCGACCACGTACAGCTCGGGCTTGCC
>CAZHIK010000160.1:0-12551 GCA_964532635.1 uncultured Enterobacterales bacterium | reverse complement strand
ACCGGCGCATCGCCGCGCTGCGCCGCGAAAATCTCGGCTTCCTCGAAGAGCAGGGACTGCCGGGTGTCGCAGCCCACTGGCGCTTCTGGGGCACGGACATGGAGGGCGACCCGGAGAGCGCGCGTCAGGCGATGGCCTTCCTCGAGGAGCACGACACCCCCGCCCTGCGCCTGGATGTCGCGGAGTGGTGGAACGATCGGGGCGACGCCCAGGCCGGAGCCACCGCCCTCGCGCTGCTCGAGCCTCTCCCTGTGGACTACACGCCCCGGTGGGTGGACTGGGAGCGTGCACGGGCGCTGGGGCTGCTGGGCCGGAGCGACGAAGCGATCGCGCTGTACCGTGGCTGCTGCGAGGCGGACGTCGAGGAGTTGACGACGCTGCTCACCGCCGGCGCGTCCGTCTTGTATGGTGATGCGGTCTGGCCCGAGAAGTACCTGGGGCAGTGCGAGTGCGCCCTGGGGCTGCTGTTGCTGCAGCAGGAGCAATGGCAGGAGGCCTTCTCCATGCTCGGGCGTCAGGACTGTGGGGTGGGGCCCGTAGACCAACTTATTGCAGAGGAACGCTGGTTCGAGCTACTGGTGGCCATGGGCACGGATGGCTGGATGTTCGAGGAGCATCGGCTGCAGGCCCTGGTGGAGCTGGGGCGCTTCGATCTGGCGGACCGGCTCATCCAGGCGCGGCTGTACAGCGCCAGCGGTGATGAACGGACCTGGTGGTTGGAGCACGAGCACGCCCTGATGCTCGTCGCAGCCAAGCGGGGTGGTCTCTCCCAGGCGCCCGAGCCCCCGGTGTCCGCCCACATCACCCGCGAGTCGCCGCCCTGGTACACATCCGAGCCCCTGGCCCCCCAGGATTGGAGCTGCCCGGAGCCGTCGATCCCACCCCGGGAGGCTCGGCTGCGGGGCAGCGAGGAGCGCAGCGCGGGGAATCGCTCGGTGCGGCTGGTCCGGATCGAGCCCGAGCAGCGGGAGCGCTGGTACCAGCACGCCGACTGGCAGGTCTGGCTGCGGGACGGCGCCGAGGCAGCCTGGGATGGACCCTACGATCTGCCCCTGACCCAGACCGACGCCGCCCCCATCGCTGGATCGAGCATCCCGCTCTTCGACGGCGACACCCTGCTGATCGAGGTGGAGCGCTACGCGGGCGACCAGATCCCGGCCGTCGAGGCCGGCTGTGATGCCGACGGCTGGCGGAACCCGCGGAGCCTGCTGCGCATCGACCTCGAGCGCCTGCGGGCCGACAGCGACGGCGACGGGCTGACCGACCTCCACGAGATCCGCATTTTGACGGATCCCACCCGCGCGGACAGCGACGGGGACGGGCTCGACGACGGGGAGGATCCACTGCCGTTGGCTTCGAGGGCAGGCGAGCCCAGCTCCGAGGGCGAGGTGGTGCTGGCGCTGGTGGAGCAGCTGCTGCAGCCCTATGTGCCGCCCTCCGCGCCGGCGAAGTACGGGCACGAGCCGGGGCCCGAAATCCTCACCTGGCCGCTCCCCGAAGTCCCGAGCGTCTCGCCGCCGGATCCCCTCCATCCGCGCTCCCCCGACCACGCCATCTCCTGGCCCAGCTGGCTGGACTGCCCCATCGCCAGCCAGCCCGCCCCGCCCCACACCGGCGCCCCCTTGCTGATCGTGGTCGACGGGGTGAGCCTCGAGGGGCTCGACTCCAGGCACCGGGTGGTGGTGATCCCCCGCTCGGTCTCCCGGCGACACCCCGATCCCTGGTTCGCGACCCAGGTCGTGAAGCTCCGGCTGGTGGTGATCGCCCCGGACGGGCAGCGCGCCTTCGTGGAGCGCGACAACCCCGGCAGGCTGGACCCGGAACGCTTCTACCTGGTGAAGGGCCCAGAGGGCTGGAAGCTCGCCGGCCGCTGGAACTGCCCGGAGCTGGCCTACTGACCGGGGCTGGGCTTCTCCTCGGTGAGCACCAGGGTACCACCGCCCATCAGCGCGAGGACCAGGTCGCCGTCGGGTTCCTCCCACGCGCTTGGGATGTGCCAGTCGAGGGCGCGGACCAGCTGCCAGCGCTCGAAGCGCTCGTCCGTCTGCCAGATCTGCGAACCGGACTGAACCCACCAGCCGCCGGACCGCGGGAGCAGGTGCCGGACGGGGGTGCAGGGGGGCTCGCCGTCGTCCGGGGCCAGACCGCGTTCGTACATGTCCCGCGCGTAGAGCGTCTCCGCTCCCTCCGGCCCGAGTCGATGCACGCCGCCGGCCTCGAACATGTGGCCGAAGCCGCCGTAGGCCAGCAGCTCGGTGCCCCTGCTCACAAAGCCGTGCACCTCGGTCAGCGTCAGGTGCGACACATCCCGCAGCGTGCAGGGATCGACACTGCAGTCCGCCCACGCCACCACCCCGCCCCACTCTCCGTTGGCCCAGCCCAGCCACAGGCGCCGCTGTGCGTCGACGGCGAAGGCGGTGGGTGTCATCCAGGACGGCCAGAGCGGACCCAGGGCCTGGTGGTCCACGCTGCTGGGCGTGTGCCCCAGCACCTGCAGGCTGATGGGGAGCCCGGGTTCGGAGGTGTCGCTCCCTGGCAGCACGCGGATGACCCAGGTGTCAGTGCCCAATGCGCCGATCCAGGTCGGGTTGCCGGGGTGGCAGTCGTGGGGCTGTGCAGGCTCGCTGTCGAGGGATTGGATGCAGCCGGTGTCCAGGCCCGCCAGGGGCCTGCCGTCGGCGGCGAGCCCGATCACCGTCGCTGGTGGGGTCGCGTGCAGCATCGCCGACAGGCTGCCGTCGTGAGCGTGACGCTGGAGCACCAGGCCCTCGGAGGTGCGCTGCAGGACGGAGCCCCTCCAGGGCAGGGCCTGGAGGACATCGCCCGGGACCGGTGGGGCCGAGACCGCGGCGGGCTCGACCGGCTCGGGAGCCGTGCTGCAGGCGACGGCGAGGAGCAGCGGAGGGAACGAGCGCAGCATGGTCACCCCAGGATCGCCTTGACGATACACCCGGCCCTCGCCCCTCCCCGGACCAGGACAGCCTCTCCGCCACCGGAACGTCCGAGCAGGTCCGGCTGGGCGGACCAGGATCGCCTCTCCGGTTCCTGAACGCCGGAGATGGTCCGCCCAGGCGGACCAGGATCGCCTCTCCGGTTCCTGAGCCCCGAGTTCGGTCCGCCGCCACCCACGTTAGTCCCTCCGTATGCCCTTCGACCCCTCCAGCATCCAGTATCCCCCCAAGGTCCACGCCTACGTGCTCCCCGGCGGCTGGCACGTCTGGGCCGGGCGCACGGCGGCGGACAACGAGAAGCTGTCGTGCAAGGTGGCCCGCAACGACGACTGGTGGTTCCACCTGCGGGGTATGCCGGGTAGCCACGTGGTGCTGTTCGTGCGCGACGGCATCGAGCCCGACAACAATACGGTCAAGGCGGCGGCGGCCATCGCCGCCTACCACTCCCGCATGCGCGGCGGCGGCACCGTGTCGGTCACCGGCACCAGGGCCCGCTTCGTCTCCAAGCCCCGGGGGGCCCGCGTGGGGACGGTGAGCATCCGGAAGGAGAAGAAGTTCAAGGTCAAGCCCGCGATTCCGGGCTGAGCCCTACTCCTCCTTCAGCACCTCGATCAGCGTCTTCACCGCCGCGGGCGATGCGATCAGGCTCTGGTGGGCCAGGGGCTGGGGCAGGGTCTTGATCTCGATGTTGCGGATGCCGGGGATGGTGCAGCGGGACTTGGGGGCCACCGGGTCGAAGCTGCCGTAGACGGCGATGACCTCCACGCCTTCCGGCATGCCCTTGGCTTCGAGGGTCTCGAGGAAGTCCGATCCGGGCAGACACTGTCGGGCCGCGGGGGAGCCCAGGGCCGCAAGGGCGGTCCAGGTACCCCGCACCGGGGTGCCCAGGGTGATCATGCGGCGCACCTTGGGCGCGCCTTCGAGCTCGATCAGGTAGTGCAAGCCGATGAGCCCACCCAGGCTCATGCCCACGATGTCGCAGCGTTCAACGCCTGCGCTCTCGAGCACCTGGTCCACCTTGGCCGCCAGCAGCCGGGCGGAGCCCTCCACCGCTGCCATGTTCAGGGGCGGCAGCCGCACGGTGTGGGCCTCGAGGCCGGCGCGCTTCAGCGCCCACTGGAAGGGCAGCATGGTGGCGCGGGGCGCGAACAAGCCGTGGACCAGGACGACGGGGGGCTGGCCGGACATTGGGGCCTCCGTGGGCGGTGCCCTCCGAGTCTACCGCGCTTCGGCCGCTCGCTGAACCATGGCGGCCACGTGAGCCAGCAGGGCCTCCTTCTCGGCGCCGGTGACCCGGAAGGCCATGTCCGCCAGGTCGCCGCCGCGGATGTCCGAGGCACCAAGGAACACGCCGCCCATCATGCTGAGGTGGTCGGGCTCGGGCTCGATGCGGGCGGCTGTGGCCCACATGCGCGCCCAGGCTCGAGCCGTCGCCTCGGGTGCGTAGCCACCGCAGCCGAGCATGATCAGCTTCGGGGCGAAGCTACGGATCCGCTCCATCAGCGACACCATGCCGTTGTTGGTCAGCTGCAGGTGGGAGAGGGGATCCACCCGGTGGGTGTCGGCCCCGACCACGGCGACGCAGACGGTGGGGTCGAAGGCCCGCACGGGGCCGTCGATCAGTCCGTCGAAGGCAGCGATGGCCACCTCGTCGTCGGAGCCGGCCAGCAGGGGCGCGTTGATGGTGAAGCCCAGGCCCGAGCCCTCGCCCCGCTCGGTGTCGGCCCCCCGCCAGGGGTAGAGGGTCTGGCCGCTCTCGTGCAGGGACGCCACCAGCACGCGGGGATCCCGCAGGTAGGCGTCCTCCACCCCGTTGCCGTGGTGGGCGTCGATGTCGATGTACGCCACGCGATGGCCCGCCTCGAGCAGGGCGTCGATGGCGATGAGCAGGTCGTTGACGTAGCAGAACCCCTCGGCGTGCTGCCGGCTGGCGTGGTGCAGGCCCCCCAGGGGGTTGAAGACCAGGTCGGTGCGGTCCTCGAGCACCAGCCGCACGGCGGTCATGGTGGCCGCGCAGTACAGCTCCACGTAGGCGTCCAGGCCTGGGAAGACGGGGCACTCGTCGCTGCCCAGCCCGAACCCCACCAGGGAGGCGTCGATGTCCCCCGCCGACGCCCTGCGGATGGCGTCCAGGAAGGCGGGCTCCACCGATCCCACCCAGCGGTCCAGCGGCAGCGGGTCGGGCTGCACCACCTGCATCGCAGCCTCCTGCAGCCAGCCCTGCTGATCGAGCAGGGCCTTCAGCAGGCTGCAGCGGTCCGGACGGAAGGGGTGGCCCTGGCCCAGGGAGTGCTCGGCGAAGGCGGGGCTGTGGATGAAGCTGGAGCGCATGGGGACCTCGCCCATGGATCCTATGCGCTCCTACGGAACCCGAGCATGATCCCGCAGAGCTGATCGTCGTCTGCGAAACTGCTGGGGATCAGGCGGCGCGCTTCTTGGCCAGGGTGGCGACGTAGCGACCGTGGGCCCGAGCCTGCTCGAGCTCGGCGGCCGCCGGGGCCTGGAGATCGGCCAGGGCGATGGGCGGGGCAGCGATGTGCATGCCGTGGTGCGCCATGGTCGAGTGGAAGGCCTGGAGGATGGGCTCGAAGCTCCAGGACTGGGCGGCGTCTCCGAAGAACACCGAGCCGATCTTGCCCGTCAGCAGGCCCTTGGACCACAGCCCGCCCGCGCGATCCAGGAAGGAGCGCATCTGGGCGGCCATGCGGCCGAAGCGGGTGGGGGTGCCGAAGAGGACCGCGTCGTAGCGGGCCAGTTCGTCGGCGGTGGCCACCGGTGCGGGCTGGTCGAGCTGGTAGCCGGACTGGCGGGCGAGATCTTCGGGCACCAGCTCGGGCACCCGCCGCAGCTCCACCAGGGCTCCGGGAACTTCGCGCGCACCTTCGGCCACGGCTCGCGCCATGGCTTCGGTCTGCCCGAAGGCACTGTAGTAGAGGACCAAGATTCGAGGCATCTTTTCTCTCGCGCTTTCTTACCCTCAGTGGGAGGCACCCGCCATTCTTGATCCGTCACTGAATGTAAAGGGGGAAATACGAGAATTCACGATTTACCCACGGATGGGGCGGCCCGCACGGAAGTCTGCGACGGCCTGCTCGATCTCCTCGGCCGTGTTCATCACGAAGGGGCCGTAGCGCACCACCGGCTCGCCGATCGGGCGGGCGGCCAGCAGCAGGAAGCGCAGGGTCTTCTCTCCCGCCGAGGCCACCCGGACCCGCTCGCCGTCGGTGAGGCTGACAAGGGTGGAGCGAGGTATCCGCATGGCCTCGTCGGCGAAGCGCGCATGGCCTGTGACCACGTAGGCGAAGGCCTCGAGCCCCCTGGGCACGGGTACCGCCACTTCGCTGCCGGGGGGCAGCTCGATGTCCAGGAACAGCGGATCGGTCACGATGCCTTGCACTGGGCCTCGGAGCCCGAAGGCCCGGCCCGCCAGCACCCGGGCGCGACCGCCGTCGAGCAGATCGACGATGGGCACATCCTCGGCGGGGATGTCCTGATAGCGGGGCGCCATCATCTTCCTGTCCGCGGGCAGGTTGATCCAGAGCTGGAAACCCCACAGCTGCCCGTTGCGGCGCAGGGGCATCTCGGAGTGCACGATGCCCGAGCCGGCGGTCATCCACTGCACCGAGCCGGCCTCGAGCACGCCGTGGTTGCCCTCGGAGTCCCGGTGCTCCATCGCACCTTCGAGCATGTACGTGACGGTCTCGAAGCCGCGGTGGGGGTGCATGGGGAAGCCGGCGATCCAGTCCCGCGGATCGTCGCTGCGGATCTCGTCCAGCATCAGGAAGGGATCCAGCTCCGGCAGGGAGCGGCTCCCGAGGCTGCGCAGCAGGCGGACGCCCGCCCCGTCCTGGGTGGGGAAGGCAGGCACCACCTGGCGCACACCGCGTTGGTGCTGGACGCGCAGCTCGTCCAGGTACATCTTGTCGGTCGCGGCGTCGAACATGGGGTCCTCCGCGGGGGACGGGTCCCCGACAACTTGCGCGCGTACCCGCCCCGGGAAAGCCGGGTCAGGGGCTCCCTGTGAGAACGCTCGCAGAGTTGGCGATCAGCGCCAGCCGATCCCCATGGGCTCGGGAGGCTGCTGCAGTCCGCGTTGGATCACCACCCCCCACTCGGCGGCGTGGAAGCCGTGGCGGGGCTTCCCCTTCAGATCGGGCGGCGCCACGTTGCGGCAGCCGGGCTCGAGCACGAAGAGGGTGCGCAGCAGGCTGTCGGGAGCGGGCTCGATGGGCAGGGCGTAGAGGCTCTGGATCTGGGGGTAGACCGTGAGCTGGGCGGCGGCGGGGAAGACCGGGTCCCAGAACTCGGCGAAGTCGGCGATCTCGTGGGGCAGGAAGCCCAGGTCGCCCATCGCCGCCTCGATGCTGGCCTGGGCGTACTCGCCCGAGGTGCACCAGCCCTGGCTGTACTGGAAGGCGGTGGGATCCAGGGCCAGCTCGTAGAACAGCTTGGTTCGCAGGCCCTCGACGGTCTCGAGGGTGCCGTCGGGGTGGGCTACCACCTGCCAGCCCTGGTCGGGGTAGGCGGGCTCGGCGGCCAGCAGGCGCTCGGGATCGAACAGGCGGACCTGTACCGCGGTGGGCTCGGGTGGGTACAGGTAGAGGTAGGGTGCCCAGTCGCTGTCGGTGTAGCACATGCTGAGGTCGACCTCGCTGATCTCACCCTCGACGATCTCTACAGGGGCGCAGCCCCAGCAGTCGCCGGTGTAGCCGATCACGCCGTACTCTCCCGCGGGCAGGGTGCCCTGGAAGGTGCTGGAGTAGGACACGGGCAGCTCGGCCACCCGGGTGTCTTTCCACTGGCCGCCGCCGGTGTCCAGGGCGGGGTCGCACGCCACCTCGCCCGACAGCACCGACCAGACCGCCACCGTGCTCGGCGTTGTGCAGGGGTTGTGGACGATGCGGCCCATCAGGTTGGCGTCGCTGTCGGTGTCGCCGTCCGCGTCGCTGTCGGCGTCGGCGTCGCTGTCCGCGTCGGCATCCCCATCGGCATCGGTGTCGGCGTCGGTGTCTCCATCGGCGTCGGTGTCGGTATCGGTGTCGGTGTCGGTGTCGCTATCGGTGTCGCCCTCGGGCGTGGCGGTGTCGTCGGCCGGCTTGTCACCGCAGGCCAGGAGCAGCAGCAGGGCTGTGCTGAGCAGGGTGGTGCGCATGGGGTACTCCTACATCCAGGTGGGCAGCAGCGGCGTGGGCCGCTCGAGGCCGTCGAGCAGCATCAGGCCCCACTCGGCGCCGTGGTAGCCGGTGCGCGGCATGGGCTCGAGCTTGGCCGGCGCGACCCGGCGGCAGCCGGGCTCGAGCACGAAGATGGCCCGCAGCAGGTGGTCGGGGACCGGCTCGATGGGCAGGCGGTACAGCTGCTGGATCTGGGGGTAGATGGTGATCTGTGCCGCGGGCGGGAACTGGTGGTCCCAGAAGGTGGCGAAGTCGTCGATCTCGTTGGGCAGGAACCCCAGGTCGGCCATGGCGTGCTCGATGCTGGCCTGGGCGTTGGAGCCGTCGGTGCACCAGCCTCGGGCGTACTGGAAAGCCGTGCGGTCCAGCAACAGCTCGTAGAACACGAAGTCCCGGGGACTGTCGTGGGTGAGCAGCCGGCCGTCGTGGTGGGCCAGGACCTCCCAGCCACCCTCGGGGTAGTCGGGATCGGCGGCGGTGATGAGGTCGGGGTCGACGATGCGGACGTTCACGGCGGTGGGCCGCAGGGGGTACAGGTAGAGGTAGGGGGCGTCCACCACGTCGAAGTACTCGAGGCGCAGGTCCACGTTGGTGACCTCTTCCTCGCGGATGGTGAAGGCGGTGCAGCCCCAGCAATCGCCGGTGTAGCCGATCACGCCGTAGCCCCCGACGGGCAGGGTGGCGCTGAAGTTGCGCTTGGTGACCGTGGGGGTGTCGACCCGGGTGTCCTTCCACTCGCGACCACCGGTGTCCCAGCTGGGGGAGCAGGCCGCTTCGCCGTGCAGCACGGACCACACCGCGACCTCGCTGGGATCGGCGCAGGGGTTGGAGATGATGCGGCCCACCATGTTGGCGTCGGTGTCGGCGTCGGTGTCGGCATCGGCGTCGGCGTCGCTGTCAGCGTCGCTGTCGGCATCGCTGTCGGCATCGCTGTCGCTGTCGGCGTCGCTGTCGCTGTCGGCGTCGGTGTCACCGTCGGCGTCGGTGTCGGTGTCGGTGTCGCCCTCGGGGGGCTGGCTGTCCTGCGGTTCTTTGTCTCCGCAGCCGAAGGCCAGGCCTGCGGCCAGTGCGATGATGAGGGTCGAGCGGGTCATGGCTCCTCCAGTCCGTGGCGTTCCCGTTCCCACTCTACACGCGGGGCGTCGCGATCGCATAGACTCGAAGCGATGTCCCGAATCGGAGAATCCGTGCGCTGGTCCCATCGTCGCTGGAGCCCCATCGTCGCCTTCCTGGCGGCGCTCTTGGTCAGCGGTGTGCTGGCCCTGCGGGCCCCCGACACGGTCCAGGGTGATGAGCGCGGCTTCCTCTACTACGGCACCATGCAGACCGAGCTGTTCTGGGCCTGCATCGGGCCGGATCGAGGGGCCTGCCGGGACTGGCGCTGGGCCGAGACCTACGACGGCTACGGCAGCCGCAACCCCAAGCTGGGCATGTATGCGCTGGGGGTGATGGACCACGCCACCCGGGGCTTGCCCCGGGACCAGCGCGTGCCAGCCATGCGCCTGATCACGGGAGTGCTGGGCGCCCTGTGCGTGGCCGGCGTGGCCTGGCTGGGGGCCGCGATCCGGCCCTGGGCCGGGCTGCTGGCGGCGGCCCTGCTGCTGCTGCACCCGGTGTTCCGGGCCAGCCAGGTGGCCCTGCTGCCCGACATCTCCATGCTGCTGTTCGCCATCGTGGCCCTGCTGTGCTTGCACAGGGGCCTGGCGGGCCGGCGTCTTCGGCAGGGGGCGTGGTTGCTGGGCGCCGGGACCCTGGTGGGGCTCGCTGTGGCCTGCAAGCTCTACGCCCTGGCGTTGGTGCCGGTGGTGCTCGGCGTGGCGATCCTGGGTCGAAGCCGGCTGGGCTGGCATGGCTGGGTCGGGCTGTTGCTGGGATTGACGGCTGGGGCCGGTGCCTTCGTGGGCACCAACCCCTACCTCTGGAGCCATCCACAGGAGGCCCTCGAGGCCATGACCACCGGCCACGTGGCCGCCCAGAGTGGCACGCTCGGGGGCCCGGGCACGGGCTGGGAGAGCCTGCGCTACCTCACCTGGCTGCCCTTCTCGATCCTGCTGCCCGACATCGACGCCCGCACCCAGGTCCAGGACTTGGGCCCCATGTGGTGTAACTGGATCGGGCTGGCGCTGGCCGCCGCGGGGCTGGCAGGCCAGCTCCGGCGCCGCCGCTGGACCCCGCTGATACTGTTGGTGTGCACCTTCGCGCTGGCGGCCTGGGTGGTCACCCGCTTCGACCCGGGCTGGCTCTACCCACGGGCCTTCCTGCTGCCGTCGCTGGCGGTGGTCTGGGTCTGGGCGGGGGCGCTGGAGCTGTTGGGGCGGCGGTAGCTACACCCGCCAGTTCAGCCGGGCCATCATCTCCGGCAGAGAGGCGGTGAGCTCTTCTTGCTCGTCGCCGTGGACCGCGACCACCTTGCCCTGCTCGAGGCAGACCACGGCGGTCATCTGACGTCCGCACACTCGGTTGAACACGACCTGACGAACGCGGCCTGTGCTGTCCACCCAGGACAGGGCGCTCAGGTTGTGTTTTTCGGGCAGGGTGAAGCTCTTGTCGCAGTTGGGGCAGCGGAAGTCGACGCGGGCACCCGGAGCGAGCACCAGGCCGGGATACTTGCTCTGGCCGCCGTACTCTCCCAGCTTGGCGGGCAGCTCGAAGGGGCAGGTGACCGAGAAGTTGTCCCCCGTGAGCACGCCCTTCATGCGGACAGCACGCATGGCGTCGTCGGTCAGGCGGTGATCGCAGGCAGGGCAGTAGTAGCCTTCGACGGGCATGGAGCCTCCGGGGTGTGCGCGGATCGATATCCTACCCGAAACTCCGCGGAGTATGGGGGAGATCCCGGCGGGGGTGCCGGGAGTTCGCTGCGCTACGGGATCGTCAGGCTGTCCAGGAAGCCAGCCACGGCGGGGGTGCCGGCGCAGGTCTGGGCCTGGTCGATACCCACCGCCGCGAGGACCAGGTCGGGGCCGGCGATCACGGATCGAGCGCAGAAGCGGATGCCGCTGGCCAGGCCCGTGCCCGCCACGTAGCTCCAGTCCATGGAGGGCTTGTTCAGGTACTTGCCGTGGACCATGTCGGTGGCGCCGCCGCCGTCGGCGGCTGCGTGGGATGTGGCGTGGGAGCCGAGGAACACCTGCCGGACCGGGTCGGGCTCGAGCCAGATGGGTGGGGAGCCGCCGGCTGCGTCGGGGGTGAGGAGCAGGACGTAGATGGGGGTGGTCTGCCCTGGCGAGGCGGCCATGGTGGTGCGGACGGTGATGGGTCCCAGGATGGTCTGGGTGGTCTGGTCGTTGCGCACCGGCTCCGTAACGGGGGTCGGAGGAGCGGCGGTGATCAGCTTGCCGGCCCGGCGGTGGTAGAGGGTGCCCGGGTACAGCTCGAGCGGGGGCTCGGCGGCGGCGGGTTGGGCCCCGATGTCGGCGTCGGGATTGGAGCTGCGCGTCACGCCGGATGCCACCAGCCAGGGCTCGCCCTCGGGGTCGATGCAGCGGGGGTTCAGATCGTCGTACAGGGCGCAGATGCCGTTGCGTGTTCCAGCCAGGTCCACGACGCCACCGGGAAGCGCGGCGTCCACCCAGCTTCCGTTCACGTAGCGCTTCACCGTGCGATCTTCGGTCAGCGCGTGCAGGGTGTTGCCCCCGAAGGTGGGCTCGATCCACGGGCCGGGGATCTGCTCGAGGTGGTCGAGGTACCACAGCGTGATGGTGCCGTCGCTGCGCAGGCCCGCCCGCTTGGACATCTGGCTGTCGTAGTCGGTGAAGGCACCCTCGAAGAGCCCGGCGTCGTCGAAGGGGGTGAACAGGTGACCCTTGGCATCCAGGCCCGCCGAAACGTGCATGAGCAGGGCGATGTTGGTGCCCCAGCTCATGGCTCCCGAGGAACCCCAGCGCTCCACCGGGCCGTCGGCCCGCAGGCCCGAGAACAGGAAGCCGTTGCCGTCCACCTGCACGAACTCGCCGTCGGGGGGGGCGAGCTCGTCCACGGCGCCCGCGGTGCCCCAACACTCCACCCGTCCGTCCGGTCGCAGCCCGCAGTAGCCATAGGTGCCGGCGGCGATGTCCACGAAGCGGCCTTCGGGCGGCGGCTCGACGTTGTCGCTCTCGATCCGGCAGTGGAGCCAGCCGTCGGTGTCCAGCACGCACAGCTCCACGGGGCTGCCGGTGGACTCCATCATGGCCAGCTTGGGCGCCGCCAACGGCAGCTCCGGCAGGGCCACGCGCGGGGTGGCGATGGTCTTGGCCGCACCGGCGGGCAGGGGTGCGCTGGGGCCGCGGAAGCAGGCCAGAGAGGTGACGGGCGCCAGCAGCATGAACAGCCTGAGGGTGGGCTCGCTCATCGCGATTTCCTCCCGGAAGCCGCTCCGACCCTACCAAATGGTGGACATGGGAACGGGACCCTCGGCACCGCTTCCGCGTCCTGCTATCTTCGCTTC
>CAZHIK010000159.1:0-12560 GCA_964532635.1 uncultured Enterobacterales bacterium | reverse complement strand
CCTCAGACCCCAGGACGACTGGGCCCCCGCCTCGCCAGCGGTGCTCGAGCGCCTCGCGCGCGTCACCGCCGCGGTCGATGCCGCCTTCGGCCGGCTGGTGGGTTCCAGCACCGACCCGGTCCAGCGCTCGAGCTACCGCCAGGGCTCCTTGGGGCTGTGGATCGCGCAGCTGATGCTCGATGCCACCGGAGCCGACGTGGCCTTCTACAACACAGGCGGGCTGCGGGCGGATCTGCCTGCGGGAGAGCTGACCTACGCCGATCTGTACCAGGTCCTGCCCTTCGGCAACGCCCCGGTCACCCTGCCCATGACCGGCACAGAGCTGATGAAGATCGTGGATCGCAACGCCTTCTCCGAAGCCACCCAGGAGACCTCGTCGCTGCAGTGCGCGGGCCTGGACTGGTCCTGGCGCCCCTCCGAAGGCGACCAGGAGATCGTGTCGGCCACCGTGGGTGGCGAGCCCATCGAGCCGGAGCGCAGCTACACCGTGGCCACCAATTCCTATGTGGCGTCCCACATCGGCGAGATCCTGGGGCTGCCCGAGCGGGACATCCAGCCCCACAGCCCGCCCATCATCGAGCTGGCCGTCCGCGCCCTCGAGGCCGGGCCCCTGACCCCTCCGCCAGCACGGGGGACCCGGGTGGAGTAGAATAGGCGGTCCCATGCGCGTCTCACGCCACCACGCCCTCGTCCTGGGGGCCATGTTCCTCTTCTCGCTCATGGCGCTGTTCACGCGCCGGGCGGACGCACCCTTCCTCACCATCGCCGCCTGGCGGGCTGTGCTGGTGGCCCTGGTCTTCGGTGGCTGGACGGTGGCCACGGCCCCCGAGCGCTTCGCCGCGCTCAAGCCCGACCGCCCCACCCTCAGGTGGGGCATCGTCTACGGCCTGCTGCTCGCCTTGGCGTCCTCCACCTTCGTGGGGGGCTACGCCTTCACCACGGTGGCCAACACCATCTTCCTGCACAACCTGGCGCCCCTGGCGGCCTTCCCTCTCGCCTGGTGGCTGTTCCAGGAGAAGCCCTCCGCCTCGAGCCTCACCGGCGCCGCCGTGGCCATCCTGGGTGTCGCGCTCCTCAGCGGCGTGTCGCTGTTCAACTTCAGCCACTTCTCCCACCCGCGCTTCCTGGCCGGCGACGGCCTGGCCCTGGTCTCGGCTGCCGGCTACGCCGGCGTGCTGGTGGTCACCCGCGCCACACGCCGCGAGGGCACCCCCATCCTGGCCACCCTCTTCGTCGCGTGGGCCGTGGCGGCCGTGGTGCTGGTGGGCTTGGCCCTGTTCACGGGCAGCTTGGCCATCTCCGCGTCGGGGCTGCTGTGGGTGCTGGGCCTGGCGGTGCTGTGCACCAACCTGCCGTTCTGGCTGCTCAACCTGGGCATGCGCGAGGTCGGCGCGGGCATGGCGGCGGTGCTGTCGGTCTCCGAGGTGGTCTTCGCCACCATCCTGGGCTGGATGTTCTTCGGCGAGCTGCTCTCCCCCATCGGCTGGCTGGGAGGTCTGCTCGCGGTCATCGGCGTGCTCTACGCCATGTTGAGCCGGGACACGGTCCCGGGCGAGCCCGAAGATCAACAGCCCGAGCCCCTCTCCGCCAGCTGCCGTGCCCTGCGCGGGGGCCGCTTGCTGGTCTGGCTGGGCTTGCTCAACGCCGGCGCGCTGCTGGCGCTGCTGGGTGGGGTCCAGGCGGGCATGCTGCTGGCCTGGATCGCGGTGCTGGGCATGCTCCGCTGCGCCCAGCCGCTGCTGCCGGGCCTGGCAGGGGGGCTGGCCACCAGCCTCGGGCGCTGGGGCACCGTGGCGGTGGGCCTGGGCCTGCTGACGGCCTTGGCGCTGCGCGGCGGCTGGGACGCCACCACTGGCAGCTGGATCGCCATGGGCCTGGCCGGTGTGGCCTGGGGGCTCGATCTCCTCCTCGCCCGGAGAGAGCCCTCGGATGAGCGCGATCCCGCGCCGGTGCTCCACGGCGCGTTGGCCTTCGTCCTGCTGGGCCAGATCCTGGCGGTCATGGAGCACGGCGGCGCTCGCCTGCTGCTGGTGATCGCCGCCGCCGCCGCCGCCGCCGGCGCCTGGGGCCTGATGCTCGACGCCTACGGTGGGCACCTCCCCGGTGCCACCTCGCCCGATCGGGGCATGGGCGGGCGCATGGATCGCGTGGTCGCCGCGCTTCTGCGTCCGCGCCGCATGGGCGCCCTGCTCGTGGTGGTCTTCTTGCTGGGCGGCCTCCACGCTGTTCCTCCAGGCAGCCGCGCCATCGTCGAGCGCCTCGGTGCCCCCCTCGACGACCCGGCCGAGCCCGGCCTCCTGGTGCGCCTGCCTCCGCCCCTGGAGCGCATCACCGTTGTGGATGTCGATACCGTTCGGCGAGTGGCGCTCGTGGCCTCGGACAGCCCGCTGCTGTGCGGCGATCACGCCATGGTCGCGGTCGATGCCGTGGTCCACTACCGGGTCTCCGACCCAGTGGCCTTCGCCTACCACACCGACGATCCCCAGGCCGCGCTCGTGCAGCTAGGCCGAGCCGCCTTGGTGCGCGACGTGGGCCACCAGTCCCAGGACGTGGTGCTCGCCCCCGGGCGTGCGGAGCTGGAGCAGCGGGTCCGCGGCGCCGTCCAGGCTGCCGCCGATCGTGTGGATCTGGGGGTGCTGGTCCTCGAGGTCCACCTGGCCTCCGTGCAGGTCCCCGCGGCCGTGGCTGCCTCCTACCTCGACGTCATCTCCGCCGACGAGGAGAAGCGCACCATCGTGAACGAGGCCGAAGCCTACGCGGCCCGGGTGCTGCCCATGGCCTTCGGTGAGGCCACCGCCCGCGTGCTCGCGGCCGAAGGCGAGGCCCTGCGCTCCGCCGCCCGCACCGAGGGTCGCGTGGCGCGTATGCGAGCCCTCGAGCAGGGCGATCGGATCCACCCCAAGTCCACCCGCTACCGCCTCTACGCCGAGGCGGTGGAGCGCGCGCTGGACCAGCAGCCGCTGGTGCTGGCGCCTGCTGGGCGGCGGGTCTGGCTGACCGACGGCGATGGGGCCCCCCAGCCCCTGGTCGGGCACGCCGTACAGGACGAACCGTGAGGTGTCCATGAGCAAGCTGTCCCTCGGGACTCCGACCCTGGCAGCGGCGGCGGGCCTGCTCCTGTTGCTGCTGGGCGGCGCCTCCCTGTACACCGTCGACGCCCGCGAGGTCGCGGTGGTCCTCTCCTTCGGTGCGCCCGTGCGCACCGTCACCGAGCCGGGCCTGTACGTCAAGGCCCCGTGGCCCCTGCACGACGTGGTGCGCTTCGACCGCCGCGCCCGCGTGCTGGTAGCGCCCCCCTCCGAGCTGCTCACCCAGGACAAGAAGAACCTGGTGGTCGAGGCCTTTACCCTCTGGCGTGTCGAGGACCCGCAGCGCTTCCTCGAGGCCTTCCGGCCCCCCGGGGTCGACGTGGTGCGCTGGGAGGATCTGGTGGCTGCAGCCGAGCTGCGGCTGGGCGACATGGTGAGCTCCCGAATTGCGGGCGCGCTGGGCAACAAGGAGTTCTCCGATCTGCTCGCCGTGGAGAACTCCACCGTCGAGCTGCTGCCGGCCGAGGTCCCTCGGGCCATCACCGCCGACGCCGCCCAGCGCTTCGGCATCGGCGTGCTCGAGGTGCGCCTGCGCCACCTGGGGCTGCCCCTGCAGAACGAGCAGAGCATCTACGAGCGCATGCGCGCCGAGCGCAAGCGCATCGCCAACGCCTATCGCTCGGAGGGCGAGGAGCAGGCCACCACCATCCGAGCCAAGGCCGACCGAGAGGCCGCTGAGATCCTGGCCGAGGCCGACCGGAACGCCGCAGAGATCGCCGCGGAGGCCGAAGCCGCCGCCGCCCGCCTCTACGCCGAGACCTTCCGGGAGGATCCGGAGTTCTACCGCTACCTCCGCAGCCTCGACGCCATGGAGGACGTGCTGGTGCCCCAGGGCAGCGAACCCGGCTCCGCCGTGCTGGTGCTCGACAGCGACGCAGACATCTTCCAGCCCCTCACCCGGAGCCCGCGGTGATCCGTCGCGTCGTGCCCGCTGCTGCCGCCCTGCTCGCCCTGGGCTGGCTCGGCTCGGGCGTGATGATGGTGGACACCGGCCAGAAGGCCCTGGTGTTCCGCTTCGGCGCCATCTCCCGGGTGCAAGGTGCCGGGCTCCACCTCCGGCTGCCCTGGCCTGTGGAGAAAGACGAGCGCATCAACGTCACCGAGGCCCGACGGACCGAGCTGCCTTCCAGCCGCCTGCTCACCGCCGACACCAACCTCGTGCAGCTGTCCCTCGTGGTGCAGTACACCGTGGGAGATCCCTCGGCCTGGACCCTGGCCACCGCCGATCCCGAGGCCGTGATCTCGGGCCTGGTGCAGTCCGCGGCCATGGCTGCCGCCGCCGGCATGACCGTCGACGACCTGCTCACCACCGGGCGCGCTGATCTCGAGCGCCAGGTGCTCGAGGCTTGCCAGGCCGCCGTGGACCAGCGGGGCCTGGGGGTGCGCCTGGTGGCGGTGGACGTGCGCGAGTTGGCACCCCCCGGCCCCGTGGTCGACGCCTTCAACGACGTCTCCAGCGCCCGTGGAGACCGCGAGACCCTGGCCCTGTCGGCGGAAGCCTACACCTCCAAGCTGCTCCCCGATGTGCGGGGCGAGTCGGCCCAGGTCCGGGAGCAGGCACGCTCGGGTGCGGCCCAGCGCCTGGCGGCCTCTCGTGCCGAGGTGGCTCGCTTCGAGCAACTGCACGACGCCTGGCAGCAGGATCGCGAGGGCACCCGCATCGAGCTGCACGCCCAGGCCCTCGAGGTCGTCGCTCCCCATCTCAGGATCGTCTCCGTGCCACCCGACGCCGAGATCGTCCTTCCCACTCCAGGGACCCAGCCTTGAAGAACGTCAAGATCCTCGTCGCCGTCCTGGTGCTCGTGAACGTCGTCGTCATCGCTTGGCTGCTGGTGCGCCAGCCGCCAGGGCAGATCGAGGCGGGCCTCGAAGGCGGCGTGGAGCAGGCGCTGACCGACAACACCATGCAGCAGTCCCGCTACGACCTCAGCGATCGCGCCGGGGAGCTGAACGTCCTGCTCATCAGCATGGACGCCCTGCGCTGGGATCGCACGGGCCTGTCGGGCCACAGCGGGGGCCTCACCCCCAACCTCGACGCTTTCGCCGAAGAATCGGTGATCTTCCACGACACCGTCGCCCCAGCCTCCTGGACCCTGCCGTCCCACATGTCGGTCTGGACCGCACGCTGGCCTTCGGTCCACGGGGTCACCAACAAGCTCGAGCTGCTGTCCCAGGACAAGATGGTGCCCACCTCCCTGTCTCCGGGCATCGAGACCTTCCCCGACTACCTCATCCGTCAGGGCTACACCGCCGCGGGCTTCACCGGCGGCGCCGGCACCCAGGCCAGCTACGGCTTCGGCCGCGACTTCGAGACCTACCAGGACGACCGCCCCTTCGCCGGGCTCGACTACGGCGTGGAGCCGGCCCTCGAGTGGCTGCAGGCCCACCGCGGCGAGCGCTGGTTCATGTTCCTGCACGGCTACGACAGCCACGGCCAGTACCCTCTGCCCGAGAGCAAGCTCGAGGCCCTGTCAGCCGACTACCAGGGCAAGCTCGACGGCGGCATCGAAGAGCAGGCCGAGCTGCGCGAGAAGGGCCTGGCCTCCATCCAGGACCCGGGGGACAGCGCCGACCTCACCGCCGAGATCGGCACCCAGGACGCCGCCTTCCTGGCCGAGGTCTACGACCAGAAGGTCAGGGACGCCGACGAGCGGCTGGGCACCTTCCTCGCCCGCTTCCGCTCCATGGGCCTGCTGGACGACACCATCGTCGTCATCATGTCCGATCACGGTGACGAGCTGATGGAGCACGGCGCCCTGGACCACGGCTTCACGCTGTACGAGGAGCAACTGCACGTGGTGATGATGATGCGCTTCCCCGGCTACGCCCGTCGGCAGGACATCAGCTCGACCGTGCGACTGTTCGACCTGTTCCCCACCGTCTTCGACACCCTGGGCCTCGAGGGCCCCAAGGGCGTGGATGGCACCTCCCTGCTGCCCATCCTGCGCGGCGAGCAGATCGAGCTGCCCGTCTTCTCCGAGACCGACTATCGCTTGTTTGTCCACCACCGCATGACCCGCCGCGGCGACCACAAGCTCATCCTCGATCTGGCCGACGGCGAGAAGGAGCTGTACGACCGGAGCGCGGATCCCGGGGAGACCACGGACATCTCGTCCCAGAATCCGAGGGTGACCTACGAGCTGGAGCAGGCGCTGCGCGGCTGGATGGACGAGTCGCGCACTAATCCCCAAGACTACATGGGGATCAAGCAGAAGCCCATCGAGATCTTCTAGGGCTCCGGGTCGAGATCGTAGCTGCCGTCACAGATCTCGACGAGGCGCGCCGAGCTGTTCAGGTTCTTGTTCACGCCGACCACCTTCACCGTGTCGGAGTCGTGGTCGAAGATGCCTTCGACCTGCAGCCAGCTGGCCATCAACCGCAGGGTCTTGTCCCCTGGGCGCGCCACGTCGATCTCGAGGCTGTAGCTCTGCTCCATGCTGTTGTTGCCGTTGTCGCTCTCGGCCCGCTGGGGCATCCAGGTGAGGATCAACAGGGCTTCGGTGGGCTCGCCCTGCACCTCGAACTCACCGTGTCGCATGTTGAGCAGCAGCTGGAAGTCCATCGTGACGCCGACCTCGGTGGAGGAGGTCTGGTTGTCCGTGAACAGGAAGCTGCTCTCGAGCTCCTCGAGCGCGAAGCCGTCGCCGTAGGGCTCCACCAGGGCCTCGTCGACGGTGGCGAAGGCGCTGTCGTCCGTGGCGGTCTCGTACACCGGGCGGGAGCTGACGAAGCTGCGCTCGTAGCTGTCGAACTCTCCGAAGACGATGTCCTGGTCGGTGCGCACCAGGTAGGACTCCACCTCCTTCCACGGGCAACCCAGCTCGGACAGGGCCACCACCCCCGGTGCGTACTCCAGGGTCACCTCGCCCTCGATGGGCAGCAAGGCCACGTCATCCTCCGTCAGGTAGTCCAGGGTGAACTCACCCACGTTCTCCATGTCGGCGCTCTGGCCTAGTAGATCGTCGCCGTCGGCGTCGAACCAATCCATGAAGCCGGTGAGGCCGGCCCCCACCATCGCGTCGTCGCTGTAGAACTCCCGGAACAGGTAGGTCAGGGAGCTCTGCAGGCCCTCCGGCGCCGGGGGAGGGGGCTTGCAGCCGAGGGCGACCGTGGCCGAGGAGGCCACCAGCAGGGTGCGGAGGGTGGGGTGGATGTGCATGGGTACTCCGGTCGGGCGCACACCAGGGTCGCCCGGCGCCGGAGCCCTGTCAAGCTGTAGCTGTGGGCTTCCTAGGCCGTCCAGAGCGTGGCGGGCTCCGGGAAGCGGAGCGCCGGGGGCATCAGGGGCAGGGTGGGGCTGGGCCGGGCCGCACGGTGGGACCGCAGGCGTCGCGTCGAGAAGCTGGGACCCTCGCTGGGGTTGGAGGAGGGGAAGCTGGGGATGACCGCGGGGGTGCTGATGGTGAGGCTGTGGGGAAGCTCGTGGTCGAAGTGGATCCAGTCCATGACTGCACTCCTGGGAGGGGAGGGGGGAATCCCGCGAGGGGATGCCCCGGGCCTGTTGCACAGCCCGTGCCAGCCCCGCGGCTGCCGAGCCATCCACCGAAAGCGCCCGTCCCACGGTGAACTGGCCCCCGCCAGGCCCTGGGGGGTGCGAAACCTCCTACGCACCCCGTCACCCCCACTGCGCAGCGCCCTACGCACTCCGCGAGCCCTGGACGCCATCGGGAGGGGATAAACCCCTCCCCTACATTCCCGAGGAGTTCCCCTTGTCCACTGGCGCTCGCTTGCTGGTGATCGGGCTCGACGGAGCCGACCACGGCCTGGTGGGCCGCATGATGGCCGAGGGGAGGCTGCCTGTGCTGTCGGGCCTCGCGCGCCATGGCGCCTGCGGTCCTTTGCGCTCGGTGCTCCCCGCCAGCACCATGCCGGCCTGGTCCACCGTCCTCACCGGCACCAATCCCGGCGTGCACGGCCTGTTCGACTTCGTGCAGCGGCGCCCGGGCCGCTACCGCAGCGCGTTCACCCATGGGGGATTGCGCGCGGTCCCCACCTTCCTGCGCCTGCTGTCGGACGCTGGCGGACGGGTCGCCCAGTTGCTGGTGCCGAGCACCTGGCCTCCGGAGCCGCTGAACGGCGTGGTGGTCTCCGGCTTCGACAGCCCCCTGGCCCTGGCGGCCGGCCCTGGATCCTGCCACCCACCCGAGCTGTGGAGGGAGCTGCGCGACCGCTTCGGCGGCCTGGCCTACGCGGGATTCTCCGAGCTGGCCCCAGGTCCTGGCTTCCACGCTCGCGCCCTCACCACCATGCAGCGGGAGCTGGCCCGAAAGGAACAGGTGGCCCGCTGGCTGCTCGGTCGGGAGCGCTGGGACGCCTTCGCCATGGTCTTCGGTGAGAGCGACACCGCCGGCCACCACCTCTGGATGTTCCACGATCCTCGCTCCCCCCGACACCCTGGGAGCTGTGATCCCGAGCTGCGCGGGGGCCTCGAGCGCATCTACGAGCGCCTGGATCGAAGCCTCGCTCGCCTGCTGGCTTGGGCCCAGCCCGAGCTGTGCTGCGTGCTCAGCGATCACGGCATGGGGGGCGCGGGCCGGTTGGCCGTCTACCTCAACCGCTTCCTCGAGGAGCGCGGCTGGCTTCGTTTTCGGTCATCGAGCGAGCCGAGCCTCGCCACCCGCACCCGGGAGGCGGCGCTGCGGAGCCTGCCCGCCACCCTTCAGGAGCGGCTGTTCCGCAGCCTGCCCCGATCCGTGGTGGACGAGATCGAGAGCCGGGCGCGCTACGGCGCCATCGACTTCGCCCACACCCGAGCCTTCTCCGATGAGTCGAGCTACGCGGCCACCGTGCACCTCAACGTCGCCGGGCGGGAGCCCCTGGGCTGCGTCGAGGACCGCGAAGCGGCTCTGGCGGGCCTCGAGGAAGATCTCATGGCCTGGCGGGTCCAGGGACAATCCGTGGTCGCCTTCGTGCACCGGCGGGAGGCGCTGTACCGGGGCCCCCAGCGCTGCGCGGCGCCGGACCTGGTGCTCGAGCTGGCCCTGCGCGACGGCTTCAGCACCACCCCGCTCCCCAGCACCGAGGTCGACCCGGGCACCACCCATCGCTGGCTCGACGAGGATGAGCTGACCGGTGGTCGGGCCCGAGGCATGAACGGCACCCACCGTCGCGAGGGCATCCTCTTCCTGCAGGGCCGGGGCGTGGCCGCGGGGGCCGTGCTCGAGGGGGCGGACCAGGTCGACGTGGCGCCTACCCTGTTGACCCTGGTGGGCCACCGCCCACCGGCCTGGATGGAGGGTCGCTGCCTGCTGCCCGGGGACGCGCACGGTCCGCTTCGGTCGCTGCCCGCTGCCAGCGCACCCCGGGCACGCACTCCCCTCCGTGCCGAGTGGGGCTGGCTGCGCCAGCGCCTTCAGCGCCTGGGCTACCTCGATGGGGGAAGGCGCCCATGAGCCGTCCTCGCTCCATCCGGGTGCTGCACCTGCTCGCCGCACCCTATCCAACGCTGCAGGGCAGTCAGGTGCTGGTGGGGGGCATGGTGCGGGCCCTGGCGTCCCGCGGTCACGAGGTCACCCTGCTCTGCTACGGGCACGCCATGGGACTGGCCCGCGCCAGCGACGGTGGGGTGCGCATCCAGCGCACGCGCAGGATCCCAGGCTATGCGCGGCTCCGCGCGGGCCCAGATCCCATCAAGCCGGTGCTCGATCTCTCCCTCGCCGCGCGGGCCTGCGCCCTGGCGGGCAGCGTCGATCTCGTGCACGCCCACAACTACGAGGCCCCCCTGGCGGCCTACCTGGCCCGGCACCTGCGAGGGGTTCCCGTGGTCTACCACGGCCACAACACCATGGCCGAGGAGCTGCCCACCTACTTCGGCGCCCGCTCCACCCGACGCCTGGCCTCCAGCCTCGGCCGGGCCCTCGACCGCTGGGTGCCCCACCGCGCCGAGCTGGCCCTCGGCATCTCCGAGTCGGGCTGCGCGGCCCTCGAGCGCCTCGGCTGCCCCGACGTGCGGCTGCTGCGCCCCGCCGTGGAGCTGCGGGACCTCGAGGGCGCTCAGCCCGATCGGGCGCGGGCGCGCCACGGCCTCGGTGAGTCGCCCTGGGTGGTCTACGCGGGCAACGTCGACCGCTACCAGGATCTCGACCTGCTGCTGGCGGCCATGGCCCGGCTACCCCAGGTCGGCCTGCTGTTGGCCTCACCCAACGACCTGCGGGGGCTGGCCCGGCGCTGCGACCGCTTCGGCGTCGGTCCCCAGCGGCGGCGCCTGGTGCGGGTGGCCTGCTGGGCCGAGAGTCGGGACCTCATCGCCGCGGCGGATGTGGCTGCCTCTCCGCGCACGGTGTGCTCGGGATTCCCCATCAAGTTGCTCAACTACCTGGGGCTCGGAATCCCCGCGGTGGCCTCGGCGGGTGCCTCGGCACCCATCGATGGAGTGGTGACGGTCCACGACGCAGAGCCCGCGGGCATGGCGGCGGCCATCGCCTACCTGCTCGACCACCCCGAGCAGCGCCGCGGGTTGGGGGCCATGGCCCAGGTGGCGGTGCAGGCGGGCTGGAGCTGGCGCCAGCGGGTGATCGAGCTCGAGGCTGGCTACCGCGAGCTGCTCGAGCGCGAGCGGCCCCGCGCGGTGCTACCCTCCGCCTGATGGACACCGTGCGCCGGCTCGCCTGCACCGCCGCCCTCGCCGCTCTCCCCGGGGCGGCCCAGGCCGCGCTGCCCTTCGGGCCGGGGGAGCGGGTGCGCTGGTCGGTGACCTATATGAAGGTCAAGGCGGGGCAGGCCTGGGTGTCGGTGGACCGGCAGGACGACGGCCTGCTCAGCATCGTGGGAGGTGCGCGCAACGCCTCCTGGTACGGCCGCTTCTACACCATCGACGACGAGGTCCGCTCGAGCTGGGATCCCCGGGGCCCGGGCTCGAGGCGCTACGTCACCCGCTTCCGCGAGGGTGGCTTCCACCAGGACCAGCGCATCGAGATCGCCCCCGACGGCATCCGCGTGGAGCGCAGCCAGCGCTTCGACGATGGCTGGAAGGACTGGGTGGAAGACTACGAAGGGCCGGGCCGGGCGGTGGAGGATCCCACCACCGCCTTCTTCCGCATCCGGCTGCTGCCCCTGGTCAGCGGCGAGAGCTATCGCTTCCCGGTGTTCTCGGGTCGCGAGACCTGGGAGCTGAGGGTGGATGTGGAGCCGCGGCAGAGCCTCAAGACGGCGCTGGGCGAGCTGCAGGTGATCCCGGTGCAGATCTTCACCCAACACCAGGGGGACCTCGAGCAGCGCGGGCGCATCGTGCTGTACCTCAGCGACGACTCGCGCCGCATCCCGGTTCGTGCCATCATGCACACCAACGTCGGGCCCATCCGGGCCGACATCATCTCCTACCAGCCACCGAGCGAGTGATGACGCACGATTCGAGCGAGATCCCCTGGACCCTCGACGCTGAGCTTCGCGGGCTCTTGGTGTGCCCCGCCTGCCGCGGTGAGCTCGAGGATCGCCCCGCCGGGCTGGGCTGTCCGGCCTGCTCGCTGCTGTACCCCGTGGTCGATGACATCCCCCAGCTGATCGCCGAGGAGGCCAGGCCATACCCCAGCGCCACTTGAGGGTGTTGCAGGTCGATCCCGCCACCGAGTGGCGGGGGGGACAGGTGCAGCTCGAGCTGCTGATGGAGGGCCTCGAGGTGTTGCTGGCGGCCTGTCCCGAGGGGGAGCTGGCCCGTCGCACCGGGCGCCGCGTCCTGCCTCTGCCTCCCGGCACGGGGATCCGTGGAGCGGTGGGCCTGCGGCGTCACGTCGAGCGAGTCCAGCCCGACCTGGTGGCCGCCCAGAGCTCGCACGCCCACAGCCTCTGTGTCATGGCCGGGCTGCGGCCCGTGGTGCACAGGCGGGTGGACTTCGGGGTCGGGCGCAGCCCCTGGGGCCGCCTCAAGTACGGCCGCGCCGCGTTGTACGTCGCCGTCAGCGAGGGCGTGGCCCGCGTGCTCTGTGCTGGCGGGGTCCCGCGGGAGCGCATCCGGGTGGTCCACGACGGTGTGCGGCCCCTCGAAGTTCTGCCCGCAGCCGAAGACCTGGCCGGCCCGGGCCCGCTGATCGGCGCGGTGGGGGCCCTGGTGGACCACAAGGGCCACCGGGTATTGCTGGCGGCCGTGGCCGAGCTCCCCGGCCTGCGCTGTGTGATCGCCGGGGAAGGGGAGCGGCGCCCGCAGCTCGAAGCCCAGCTGCGCCGCCTCGGCATCGAGGATCGGGCCCAGCTGCTGGGTCAGCGCTCGGACGTGGCTGCGGTGCTCGCGGCGCTGGACATGTTGGTGCATCCATCCGTCGAAGAGGGCATGGGCCAGGCCGTGGTGGAGGCCATGGCCGCTGGTGTCCCCGTGCTGGTGAGCGACGCCGGGGGCCTCCCCGAGGTCGTCGGTCGAACCAGCGAACCCGTCCCCGCGGGGGACCCGGCGGCCCTCGCCGCCGCCATCCGCAGGCGGCTGGATGTGCCCTCGGACCCGGAGCCCGCCCGCCAGCGCGCGCTCACCGAGTTCTCCGTGGA
>CAZHIK010000158.1:0-12561 GCA_964532635.1 uncultured Enterobacterales bacterium | reverse complement strand
CTGGGTCAGTTCCACCCCCAGCTCGGCCCGCTTGCTGCCCTCCTCGGTGACCATCACCGCGGTGTTGGCCGCCTTCTGGATCTCACCCAGGATCTCGCGCACCTGCTCAGTGGCCTGGCGGGACTGCTCGGCCAGGGCCCGCACCAGGGTCTCCTGCTCTACAGGCTCGAGGCTGGCGAGCAGGGCCACGGTGGGCTCCGGGCCAGCGTCGAAGGCGCTCAGCAGGTGCTGTTGCCGGCAGGCGGCGTCGCCACAGGCGCCCAGATCCCGAGAGGGATCGGTGCTGCAGGCCAGCAAGGGGAGCCACGCGAGGGGGAGGAGTCGAAGCATGGTGTGCTCCTAACTGAGCGACGGGGCCCGAGGAAGCTTCCCTGGTCCCCGAAGGTCGCGGCAGGTACCATGGCGCCACGCAATGGGAGAGCCCATGAGATTCCCACTCCTGACCCTGGCCGCCTGCGCCGGCCTCACCGGCTGCGGTGAACCCGAAGAATGCGACTCACCGCTCTGCCCCGAAGACACCGGCTGTGCCGAGTGCCCTGACTGCCCCGAGGACAGCGATCCCCCGGTCGACACCGCCGAGACCGGCGACAGCGGCGAGCCCCCTCCCCCACCGCCCCTGACCATCGCCCTGTACGACGACAGCGCCGAGGCGGAGCCCGGCGCCTGGGCGCCTGGACTGGACGCCATCGAAGCCGCCATCACCGGCGCCGGCCACAGCGTGGAGCGCATCGACCGCCGCGACCTGAACGACGATCCGGGCCGGCTGCACGACTTCGACGCCCTGCTGTTCGGCGGCGGCTACGCCTACCCCGGCTACACCGTGCACGTCTCCGACCGCGGCAAGGCTCGCATCCAGGAGTTCATCCAGCGCGGCGGCGCCTACATCGGCATCTGCGCGGGGGCCTACTTCGCCTGCGACTCCCTGGACTACGAGGGCTACACCTGGGGCGACGAGAGCGGCTACGACACCGACCTGTACCCCTCGGTCTGCGGTGGCCCGGTCCACGAGGTCTCCACCTACCCCCACTGGGCCCCGGCTACCGTGGACTTCCCCGGCCACGAGGCCTACGCGGAGTTCGAGGAAGGCGAGTTCCAGCGCCAGCTCTACTACGCCGGCGGGCCCTTCTTCCCCGAGCCGCTCCCCCACATCGAGGTGCTGGCCACCTACGCCGACGAGGGCCCCCACCAGGGCGAGCCCGCAGCGGTCACCCTGCCCTACGGCCGCGGCCGGGTGGTGCTGTGGGGCCCCCACCCCGAGGTCCTCGAGAGCGAGGATCTACCCCACGTGGTGCTCGACCACGCCAACCGCGAGCTGTACGCCACCATCGTGGCCTGGGCCGCGCGCAAGCACGAGGAGCACCGGGACTAGGGGCCAGGTGCGCCCTCCACCCGCAGGGCCCGGGCCGAGCCGACCCGCACGCCGCTGATGGGCGACCAGGGTACGCCCTTGCCGTCGGGAAGCTCCGCCTTCATCCGGCCCCACAGCCCGCCGTCCTCCACCTCGGCCTTGATGGTGTTGCGGCTCTTCCCGCCCTCGCAGCTGTACTCGAGCTCCACACGAGCCCCCTCGACCATCAGCCGGTGCAGCACCGGCTGGCAGGTGGACTGCCGCCAGTCCAGCCCCACCTGCTCCTGACCCACCACCAGCACCCCGGTGAACTTCTCGGGGGTCCAGCCGGTGGCCGAGCGATCCCAGGTCACCAGCCACACCCCCAGGGGTGTCTCGGGGGGCGCGGCCAGGGCGCCGGTGGCGTTGAGGGGCTGGGTGCTCTCGCAGGGCTCGGGTTCGGGACACGCGGGGGGCTCCGGGCACTCGGGCTCCCCACCGCACGCGGTGAAAGCAATGGACGCTGCGATGAGAAGGGCTCGGATCATACCTGCCTCCCGTGTGTAGGAGGGTAGCACGGCCGTGGTGGGCTCCCGCCTCCTCAATCTGGCGACTGACCTTCCGCCTCGAAGACCTCTTCCAGGGCCTCGAAGAGCGGACGTTCGAGCTGCTCGAAGAGCTTCGAGGGCTTGATGGGTCCGACCTTCGTGCTGAGGACGATTCGGTACGGGGCCTCGTCCTGCTCGAATGACACCTTCCAGCATCCTGTGTCCTTCGTCCGAAGCATCCTTGCAAGGTCCTTGATGTGCGTCCGATGTCCGCGCCAGATCCTAATGCGCCAACGGGGTGAGAGCTTCTGCCAGTCCACTTCTGGATAGAGATACCAGTTGCCGCAGTCACGGATGAGCCTTGGAGCATCGCCACGACCCTCGACCCTTCTCCAGGATCCGATGCGGCCATGCTTCTCGAGCCGTCTTCTGATTCGACTCCTCCAAGACCCCGCGTGGGCATCCAACACCCTCTTCCCCTCGTGAACGAGTCGAAGTCCCTCGGCCACATCAGCGCAACGAACCTGTGCTGGGGGCGGCACGTGCTCGGCTAGCTGCAAGGCTCCCACCTCGGACTGGCTCACTACCGCCCGCGCCTGTTTCAACGCCTTGGACAAGGATCTGGAGAAATCATCTCCGCGACCAGCGGGGACGAGAAGCTCGGTGACCCACCAGCCTCCTCCGTATTCCTCCCAGCCCGTTCCCGGTGTCTTGCATCGCACGTATGCCTGCCAAGCCAGCAGGCCTTCTGCGGACCCACGCTCAACCCGCAGACCGAATCCGGAGCCTTCCCCCTCCGGCCCAACCTGCCACGCCCAATCCAGGAGGTCATCGTCCCAGAACTCGAAGCCTTCACCCTCATCGACAGCGGATTCCCGCACCGCCTTCTTCATCGCCCGATTGGCTGATTTCACCAAGAGCGCAGCACAACGCATACGAGCCAAGGGGAGGTGCTTCAGGGATGGCGTCCCAACCATCCTGTGCCCCGAGACTTCATCTTCGACATGACGAAGCAGGTCCAGGAAGGCCGAGGCCCATGGCGTGACCCGACCTTCCAACTCCAAGAGCGCGACATTCCGGTGGATCTTCGACCAGAGTCGCGTCCGCGCTTTCCAGTCCGCGTCATCCACCCTCTTCCGATCGGGGGAGAGAAACCAAACCTCATGCACTCCGTCTGCCCTGGTGTACTTCTCCACCTGGTCTCGATGGAATCCGTCCGTCACCTTGGCCTCGATGACCACGGCATTCCGGGCACCGCGGGGTTGGATGAAGATGTCCGCCTCCCCCAAGTACTCTCCGTCCCCGGCGTATGGCGTCTGCTGCGCGATCACGTCGCAATCCACCAGGTCATCGAGTCCAAACACACTCAGCACCGCCTCACGCGCAGAGCGATCCCGGTTCATCAACTCCACCAAAGCCGCACTGACAAAGTCCTCGCGATCATTCTTCGAAGACCCAGCAATCTTGTACAGGTTCACCAGAAACGACATCGGAACTCCCCGGGGACATGGCCCGGCGATTCTACAACGGCCCGCTGCCATCCGATCGCCTGCACACCATCGGGAGCAGGTGAACTGCTCCCCTACATTGGGTCACCGCACACGCCCCACACGCACGGTACCATCCTGATGTAGGGGAGGACTTCATGTCCTCCCGCCACTGCACCAGCCATCGTACGAGCGGCGCCGCTCCCCTACCTCCGCGGCTCCGTCGCCTGCTCCACGCCCGCCGCGTAGGGCTTGCCCTCCAGGAACCGGCCGATGAACAGCAGGCCCATCAGGCGCTCGGGATCGGCCGCCAGCCTGGGGCCCATGTCGCCCACGGTGCCGCGCATCACCCGCTCCTTGTCGGGGTAGCCGGCCCAGAACACCACGGCGACGGGCAGCTCGGGGGGCAGCACCTCGCCCAGGGTCTCGAACAGCGCCTCGGGGTCGTCCAGGGCCATGTAGAGGATCATGGTGCTGGGGTACTGAGCCACGTGGTCGAGCACCTGGCGATCGCTCTGCTCTGCCCCCGTGAACAACGAAAACGGCGCGCTCTGGATCAGGAAGCGTGAGTCGAAGGCCGGCAAGGCCGACTTGCCCAGCACAGCCATGGCGGCGGCGTCGCTGCCCATGCCGGGCAGGATGGCCACCTCGTCCTCGCGCATGCGCTCCAGGTAGAAGTGGGCCGGGCCGTACAGGGACGGGTTGCCGATGTCCAGAAAGCCCACGTCCCGCCCGGCCTCGAGGTGCTCGCGGATCTGCGCCACACGCTCGGTGATGTAGCGCTCCCTGGCAGCCTCGAACTCCACCAACTGCGCCGGCTCGAGGTCCTCCCACCAGGTGCCCTGGTGATCCCACAGCCCCGGCAGCGGATCGAAGAGCACGGGCTTGTCGCCCACGTACTCGGAAAAGAGCGCCACCAGCTCCTGGGGAGCCACCAGCACGTCCACCGACTTCATGCGCTCGAGGGCCTGCAGGGTGCACAGGGGCGGCCCCGCCGGACCCGTGCCGATGACGTAGAGCTTGCCCCCGGCCCAGGCGCTCGACGGGAGCGCCACGAACAGGAACACCAAGAGTGCCAGGACTCGCTGCATGGGGGCCTCCAGAGAGGAGTCACCCCAGCAAGCTATCAGTCCTGGGTCTTCTCGCCCGTCTCGGCGTCGGTGGTCGCCTCGGCCACCCGCTCGCGCAGGGCCAGGGCCTCCTCTCCGGTCAGCTCGGTCTGGAAGTAGGCCACGGACTCACGCTCGAGGTCGGCCTGGGTGCCGAAGGCCTCGGTGTAGCTCTGGCTCCAGGTGTGCTGGAGGTGGGCCGGCTCCCCGCAAGCTGCGACGAACAGTCCACCTGCGATGATGACGGTGATGCTGCGGTTCATGGTTCACTCCGTGTCAGAGCTGGGGGCGATGCGCTCGAGGCCGGCACGGGCCACAGGCTGATTGGGATCGATCTGGAGGGCCTGGTGGTAGCGGGCCAGGGCGAGCTGTCGCTGCTCGGCGCGCTCGTGGGCCACGCCGAGGCGGGCCAGGGCCAACGACTCGGTGCCTGCGGCCCGGAAGACCTGCAAGGCCTGCTCGCTCTGGCCGTCGGCGGCCAGGGCGAAGCCCAGGTTGTTGCGGTAGCGCTGCTGTGAAGGATCGATGCCCACGGCCTGACGCAGCCAGCTCACCGCCTCGCCGGGCTCGCCGCTGACCAGCATCAGGAAGCCCAGGTTGTTGGCGATCTCCGCGCTCTCGGGGGCCAGCTCGGCGGCCCGCTCGAGATCCTTGGCGGCTCGATCGAGCATGTCGAGATCGAACTCGAGCAGCCCCATCAGGTGGAACAGCTCGGCGTCCCGCCGGCGCTTGTCCCGGTAGGGCTCGAGCAACCCCAGGGCCTCGGTGGTCATGCCCAGGGCCTGGAAGGTCCGGGCCTGCAGCAGGTCGATCTCCCAACCGCTGGGCTGCTCCTCGCGGGCCGTGGCCAGAACCTGTGCGGCGCGCTCGGGGTGACCGGCTTCGAGCATACTCTCGGCCATGTCCAGCCGGGCATCCAGCCGCCCTTCGGCGGTGGACCAGGCCGGGGCGGGCTGGGCGCCGATCCGCTGTGGACGCAGGCGCTCCTTGCCGCCGGTGGTGGCACAGGCGACGCACAGGCTCGAGGCGAGCGCGATGACGATGAAGCGACGAAGCATGGGACTCCCCCTGGTTCAACCGGCCAGGGCCGGCAGCAGGTTGCGCAGCAGGTTGACCACCGCGGGGCCGAGGATGACCACGAACAGGGTGGGCATGAGGAAGACGATCATCGCGATGGTCATCTTGGGGGCGATGCGGGCAGCACGCTCCTCGGCCGCCAGGATGCGACGCTGGCGCACGAGGTTCGAGTGCACCCGCAGGGCCTTGGCCACCGAGGTGCCGAGCTTCTCGGCCTGGATGAGCACGTTGACCAGGGAGGTCACCGCCTCGAGGTTGCAGCGGTCCGACAGCCGACGCAGGGCCTTGGCGCGGGGGATGCCCGCCGCCATCTCGTGCACCGCGATCTGCAGCTCGAGGGCCAGCTCCGGGGCCGCGACCTCGATCTCCTCGGCCACCCGCTTGAGTGCGGCGTCCAGGCCCAGGCCCGCCTCGGTCCCGCTCACCAGCAGGTCCAGGGCGTCGGGGAAGGCGCGCATCATGGCCTCACCCCGCTTGCTGGCCAGGTGCTCCACCACCCGGAAGGGAAGGTAGTAGCCGACGAAGGCGAGGATCAAGACCGTGAGCGCCAGCGCCGGCGTGGCCAGCGCGGGTAGCAGGGCGAAGCCCAGCACCGGGAAGCCCAGCGCAAGCACCACCCGCCAGGCGTTGTACCAGGCCATGGCCGAGGGGCTGCGGAAGCCTGCCTGCAGCAAGCGACGGCGCAGCTTGTCGATCTCCACCGCGTCACCCTCGGCGGCCAGCCGGGCCACGCGCTCGGCGTAGGCGGCCAGCTTGGAGACGCTGCGCACGGGAGCCGAGGTCCCACCGGCCGTCACACCGCCGGTGTACTCATCGAGCCGATCGCGGCGGGTTCGGGCCGGGTGCAACAGCATCCAGGCGCCGGTGGCGAAGCTGGCCCCCGCGATGAGGATGAGGGTGAAGCCGAGCAGCAGGGTGGAGCTCATGGTGTCCTCCCGTCAGGCCTGGAGCCGGGACATGCGCCGCAGCACGAAGGCGCCCAGGACGTAGCTGAGGACCGCGTAGACCAGCATCCAACGCCCGAAGGGGTCGATGATCAGGGGCTGCAGGTAGTCGGGCCGCAGGGTCAGGACCGCCGCGCCCACGAACAGGGGCAGGCCGCCGAGGATCAGGGCCGAGAAGCGGGCCTCGGAGGTCAGGGCGCTGACCTTGGCCTCGAGGGTGAAGCGACCGCGGATGGTGGTGGCGATGTTGTCCACGATCTCCACGAGGTTGCCGCCGGTCTCGCGCTGCAGCAGCACCGAGCCGGCGAACAGGCGCAGGTCGAAGCTGCGGGGGTTGCGGGCCACCAGGTTCTCGAGGCACTGCCGGAAGTCGAGCCCAAGGTTGTGCTCCTCCCAGGTGCGACCCAGCTCCTCGGCGAGGGGGGCCGGGGTCTCCTGGCCGCAGACGCGCAGCGCCTCGTTCAGGCCGTGGCCGGCTTGCAGAGAGCGGCCCATCAGGTCCAGGGCATCGGGCAGCTGCTCGGAGATCTGCCGCGCACGCTTCTCGCCGCGGTTGACCAGCAGCATCAGCGGCACCGCGCCGGCCAGCACACCCATCAGGGCCAGGGGGGAGCGCAGCAGCACGCCCAACGTGACCGTGGCGCCGAAGGAAGCCATGCCGATCTGCAGCAGCACGACCTTGACGCTCGTGTCACCACCGGCCTGCAGCACCAGCCCTTCCAGCCACGAGCCCAGCGGACCCAGCTGGCCCGCCAGACGCTCGCGGCCGGCCAGGGCCAGGGACTCGCCCCGGGCCTCGGCGTCCTCGAGGGCACGGATGCGACGGGAGAGCTTCTGCTGGCGCTGGTCGCGCTGCTCTCCGAACCAGGTGGTGACCGCGTGCAGGCCGGTGATCACGGCCACCGACACGCAGGCCATCAGCAACACGACGAGCCAGGCCTTCATCTCAGACCTCCGTGCGCAGGCGGAACAGGTCGGAGGTCAGCTCCACCCCGAAGCGGGCGAGCTGGTCGGAGAAGCGGGGACGGGTGCCGGTGGCCGCGAAGGCGCCGCGCACACGACCCTCGCTGTCGATGGTGCTCTGCTCGAAGCGGAAGATGTCCTGGGTGGTGACCGTGGGGCCCTCCATGCCCACCACCTCGGTGACCGACATCAGGCGGCGCTTGCCGTCCACCAGCCGGTCCAGGTGGACCACCAGGTCCAGGGAGCGCGCGATGGTCTCGCGGATGTGGCGGTCGTCCAGGTTGGGCATGCCCATGCCCACCATGGTCTCGAGGCGGGAGAGGGCATCCCGGGCGGAGTTCGAGTGGATGGTGCTGAGGGAGCCCTCGTGGCCGGTGTTCATGGCCTGGAGCATGTCGATGGCCTCGGCCCCGCGGATCTCGCCGAGCACGATGCGATCGGGGCGCATGCGCAGGGCGTTCTTCACCAGCTCGCGCTGGGTGACCTCCCCGCGGCCCTCGATGTTGGGGGGCCGGGTCTCGAGGCGCACCACGTGGCGCTGCTGCAGCCGCAGCTCGGCGCTGTCCTCGATGGTGACGACGCGCTCGCCCTTGGGGATGAACGAGCTCATCACGTTGAGCAGGGTGGTCTTGCCGGAGCCGGTGCCGCCGCTGATGAGCACGTTGAGCTTGGCGCGCACGCAGCCCTGCAGCACCTCCATCACCTGCCGGGGCACCGAGCCGAAGCCCACCAGGTCCACCGCGGTGATGGGATCGTTCCGGAAGCGGCGGATGGAGACCATGGGGCCGTCCAGGGCCAGGGGCGGGATGATGGCGTTGACGCGTGACCCATCCGCCAGGCGGGCGTCCACCATGGGGCTGGTCTCGTCCACCCGGCGGCCCACAGCGCCCACGATGCGGTCGATGATCTGCTGCAGGTGCTCGTCGCTCTGGAAGCGCACGTCCAGCTCTTCGAGGGTGCCGCCGCGCTCCACCCAGACCTGCTCGGGTCCGTTGATGAGGATGTCGGTGATGCTGTCGTCCCGCAGCAAGGGCTCCAGGGGCCCCAGGCCCAGTACCTCGTCGAGGATCTCCTCCACGAGCTGCTCGCGCTCGATGCGGTTCAGGGGCAGGGAGCGGGCCTCGACCTGCATGGTCAGCACCGCCCGCAGCTGTCCCGCCAGCTCCTCGCGCGGGGTCTGCCCAAGGCGCTCGAAGTCCAGGGCGTCCACCAGCTCTGCGTGGAGCTGACGCTTGATGCGGTCCATGTCGTTGGGCTGGGCCTTGTGGTTGCGCAGCCGTTCCTGGTTGCGACGCACTCTCTGAATGACGCTGGCCGTGCTCATCTCATCCTCCTCGTCTCACGCACTTCGTGGACTCACTTGGCGGCGTTCCGCCCCCAGCTGAACCAGCGGGCACGCCCGCCGGCGGTAGTGCGACCCTGGTGGCCACCCAGCTCGGCGGCCAGGCGGGCGATGTCCTTGGAGAGCTTTGAGCGCGCACCCTGGGCCCGCAGCAGCTGCCCCTCGTTCACCGCGGTGGCCGCGGTCTTCGGGTCGTCGTTGACGGTCGCGAAGACCGCGTGGCCCAGGTGCTCCTCGATCTCCCGGCGGCTCAGCCCCGCGAAGGCACCCCAGCGGTTGACCACCACCGCGATTCGCTCCGTGGGTACGTCGAGCCGGTCCAGCAGCTGCAGCCGAATCCAGGCACTGCGCACCGAGGGCACGCTGGGGTTGACCACCAGCACCACCTTGTCCGCGGCGCTGACAGTCAGCATGGTGGCGTCGTTGACCCCGCAGCCGCAGTCCACCACCACCGTGTCTGCCACCTGGGCGCTCATGGTCAGGGTGTGCAGCACAGAGTCGGCGTCGTAGGTGAAGTCCTCGAGGGGCACCGTGGGCTGGGGCAGCAGCCGCAGGCCCGAGCTGTGCTCGGTGAGGATCGAGGAGAGCAGCTCGCTGTCCAGCCGGGCCGCGTTGCGCAGCACGTCGGTCATGCTGTGCTCGGGGCTCGAGTCCAGGAACACCGCGGTGTCACCGAGCACGAAGTCCATGTCCAGTAGCAGCGCGTCTCCGCTGTTGGCCAGCTCCGAGGCCAGGTTCACCGACAGCAGGGTGGTGCCGCAGCCGCCCTTGCTGCCCATCACCGCGATCGTGCGCCCCGCGTTGCCCAGCTCCACCTCCGGCACCGCAGCCTCGGCCACGTCCCGCACCACACGCCGCAGCGCAGGCACGTCGTCGGGCAGCACCAGGAAGTCGCGGAAGCCTGCGCGCATGGCCTGGCGAATCGAGCCCGGATCCGGGGTCTGGGCCAGAGCCAGCAGGCTCACACCAGGGAGGGTGCGCTCGAGCCGGGCGGCCAGCTCCATGGCGCGCTCCGGGTCCGTGTCGAAGGGAAGCAGCACCACCTCGGGGCGGCGCTCCCGCAGCACCCGCTCCACCTCGCTGAAGGGCAGGTCGAGGGAAGCGCAGACAGCGCCCTGCGGCATGGTCTCGAGCACGATCTCCCAGTCGGTGGGATCGATGCTCACACCGATGACGGAGACGGGCCGCTCGAGGGGGGTGTCGATGACGGTCAGAGGCTGCAGGGCTGCGGTCATGTCAACGCTCCATTCCGACCGGACCACCCACCTCGGGCTGCCGATCGTTGGACCGGCGGTCGCTCCCGAGCAGGAACAGACGCAGGTCGCTGGGGTTGTTGTCCTCGCGCGCGGTGGGGGGCAGCGGCACTTCATTGGCCGCCATCGGCCGCACCAGGCGCGGGGTCACGAAGATGACGATCTCGGTCTCCTCCCGGTCGTGCTTGACATAGCGGAACAGAGCACCGATCAGGGGGATGCGGCCGAGCAGAGGCAGCTCGGACCGGTCGTGGCGGACCTCCTCGGAGAGCAGCCCGGCCATGGCGAAGGTCATGCCGTCCTGGATGCGCAGGTGGCTGGAGCCCTGGCGGGAGATGAAGCCCGGGATCGGCAGCCCGCCGGCCTGGATGGCCTGGGTGTTGTCGATCTCGCTGACCTCCATGTACACGCGCAGATCGATGACGTCGTCGGCCAGCACCGTGGGCACGAAGACCAGCTTGATGCCGTACTCCTCGAACTGGACCCGAATGTTGTCGTAGGTGCTGATGGCGATGGGCACACGGCCGCCGCTCAGGAACTTGGCCTCCTGGCCGCTCAGGGCCACCAGGGTGGGCTCGGCCAACACCTTCGACAGGTTGTTCTCCTCGAGGGCGCCCAGGAAGGCGGCCAGCAGGATGTCGTCGATCACGGCCGCACCCATCACCTGGAACGCGCCGCTGGTGGGGAAGAAGCTCGAGATGGCCCCGCCGGCGCCAGCGACCTCCACGCTGTCCCCCACGTTGGGGCCGTAGAAGCCGGCCTGGACGTCGTTGCCCACCAGGTAGCCGTTGAAGCCCATCTCGCGGACGCCGGTGCGGCTGACCTCGGCGAAGACCACGTGCAGCTGCACCTGGTTGTCCCCGGGCACGCTCATCAGGTTCACGAACTCCGGATCGTAGACCCGCGCGATGGCGGCCACGCGCTCGAGGGTCTGCACGTCGGGCACCGGCCCGTCCAGCACCAGGCGCCCCTTCATGGGGTAAGCCCGGGGGGCGTCACCGGAGACCGCGGCCTCCACCCGGCGCTCGAGCTCGGTCAGGTCCACGTGGACGTTGAGCTCGTAGGTCACCGGCACGGTCGGCGCCTCGCGGTACCAGACCCACAGATCGGTGGTGCCCACCTGCACCCCGCGGACCTGGATCTGCTCCTCCTCGAGGAGCTTGACCTCGGCCACGCTGGGGTCGCTGATGAGCACCCGCGCGATGGGGCCCTCGCCCTTCTCCACGACGGACTGACCCAGCTCCACGTCGAGCCAGCGTGACAGGGACTCGTCCTCCGCGTGGGCGACGCCTACCAGGGCGATGTTCGAGACGCTCATCAGGGCCAGCACGCTCGCGACGAAGACCGCGAAGGTGGCGATGGTGATGCTCTTGGCTTCCAGCATGGTTGACCTCCCGCCAGGTGCGCTGGTTCAGGGACGGCTAGCTGCCGCCACCGCGCTTCTTGGTGCCGTCTTCTTCGAAGTGGACCTCTTCGACACTGCCGCCGTGGATGACCTCGGAGACGATGCTGCGATCCTGCTTCGGGGCCGTGGCCTTGCGCTGAGCCACGCGCTCGGCGGGCTTGTTGGCGGCTTCGACCGCTTCCATACCGATGATGGCGTTGGCGTAGGTGCCCTGGGTGTCCACGGCGGTCACGTCCACGTCGTTGCGAAGCACGATGTGCACGTCACCCTTGGAGCTGGCCAGGGCCAAGGCCTCGGCCTCGTCCGGGGTGAGCTCCAGGGTGACGGTGGGCTTCTCCCGCACCGTCACCGGCCGCGCTTCGGGCACCTTGTCCTGGCCGGCGTCGTTGATCTGACGACCCACCGCCAACACGCGCGCGCCCTGCAGGAAGGTGTTCGAGACCCACTTGGTGTCCGTCCGCCGGCCGTCGGGCCGGATCGTGACGATCACGTCCACGTAGTTGCCAGGCCGGATGAAGCCGGCGACGCCGCTCTCGGAGTCCACGGCGACCGACATGGCGCGGTGGCCGGGCTCCACGATGGCGTTCAGGCCGATGCCAGCATCGGCCAGCGCCAGGCGCCGGTCACGCACGATCTCGTTGGCGAGCACCCGCTCCCGCGGCACCCGCCCGATGACGTCGGCCGCGGAGACGAAGGTGCCGCCCTCGGGCAGCATGGAGGGCACCAGGCGCGCCTCGGCCACGTCGTCGGGGCCGATGGTCACGCCGACGTTGAGGTCACGCGCAGCCACCACCGCTACCACCGTGTCGGGGGGCAGCTGGGCCTGGGCGACCTTCTCCTCGGCCCGCTTGACGATGCCGAGCACGATCATGATGGCGACGGCAGAAGCCACCATGGAGAGGGACAAGAGCATCAGGGCCTTGGTGCGGCCCCCGGTCAGCGGGCGGTTCATGCTTCACCTCTGGCAATCTGAGACGTGAAAGAGGGCGCAGCTCGCGCAGGCCCCGATGTGTTGGGTCCCGCATACGCTACGATTGGGAATGTCTACAGTTGTCTACACCACAGAGCCGTTGGGTTCCCCCTCGGGCCGGCGGCCCGCCCGCGGA